>JAIBAQ010000314.1 GCA_019695095.1 Candidatus Hydrogenedentota bacterium | reverse complement strand
TGAATGGGATCATTCTCGCAATCTGCGTGTTTACGCTTATCGTCGTGCTTTGGAATTGCCTGCGCTGGCCGTCGGTAAGACCGCAAGCGATATCCGACGAGGAACCTTCCATCGCGATCCTGATTCCCGCGCGCAACGAAGAACTAAACATTGGGACGTGCCTGGAAGCCGCGATCCAACAGGGACCATGCGTTGGCGAAATCATCGTCTATAACGATCACTCCATCGACGCGACCGGAGCCATTGTCGAGCAATACCGTGCTCGCGACGCCCGCGTGCGCCTCGCAACGCCCGCCGACCTCCCTCCCGATTGGTTCGGAAAGCCGTTCGCGTGCTGGCGGCTCGCCAAGGAGGCGCGCATGCCCTGGCTGCTCTTCCTGGATGCGGACACCGAAATTCAGCCTGGCGCCGCCGCAGGCCTGCTTCACGAAGCGGTCCGCCGCAATGCCACCCTCCTTTCGGCCTGGCCGTTCCTCGTGACAAAAGGTTTCTGGGAACAGTTGCTGATGCCCATGCTGAATTTCCTGATCATCTCGTCGTTCCCCGCTCCGTTGTCGCTCAAGATGAAATATCCATCCCTCGGTGTCGCGCACGGCGCGTGCATCCTCGCCAACCGCGAAGCCTACTTCCGCGTGGGCGGACACGAAGCAGTGAAGAACGAAATACTCGAGGATTTGACACTCGCGCGCACTTGGCGCAAACGCGGCGAATGGGGCATCTGCCTCGACGGAAAAGACGTTGTCCACGTCCGAATGTATACGAGCCTCGGAGAGATTTGGCGCGGCTTCCAGAAGAACTTCTATGCAGGCTTTCCGTCGTCCTTCAACTTCTGGGGATTCGTGGTCAGCCATGTCGCCTGTTTCATCCTCCCCTTCGTCGCCGCCCCGATATGGCTTCAAACCGGAACGCCCTACGCGTGGATGGCTGTAGGTTCGGTTCTCGCGGCCCTTGCAACGCGTCTTGCCTTGTCGCTGCGGTTCCGGCATCCCGTATGGTCGATTCTCTTTCACCCCTTCGGCGAAGCATTCCTGGTAATGCTTGGCGTCTATTCATGGTGGCTGTGTGTCAGTGGAAAAGGCGTATCATGGAAAGGCCGCGCCTATCAGGTTGGCGCGAGATAAGACTGTAGGCAACGACGTGAAGCATGCAGTAATTATTGGTGGCGGACTGGGCGGACTCGGGGCTGCGTTGCGGCTTGCTGCGCGAAACTGGCAAGTGACGGTGTGCGAGCAAGGCCCCGCTCTTGGCGGAAAGATGAACTCCTGGAAGGCCTCCGGGTTCACCTTCGATACCGGACCCTCGCTCATTACGATGCCTTGGATCTTTCGAGAGCTCTTCGAAGTGGCCGGATCGCGTCTCGAAGACCACCTCGAACTCGTCCTCATGCGCCCCCTTGCATCCATGAACTACGACGACGGCATGCAGTTTATCTACTCGAGCAACCTGCCCGATTGGCTAGACACGTTGCGGCGCATCGCGCCCAATGATATCGATGGATTCTATCGGTTCATGCAGTTGGGGGCGCGGCTGTGGGAATTGTCCAAAGAGACCTTTCTGCGACGCCCCATCTCGCAGCCTCCCGATAGACGCGTGCTGTCGGCCCTTCGCCACTTCCCCTTTCGCCACGCATGGGGCAACTATCACAACGCGGTCAAGGCCCATTTCAACAGTCCTCACCTTCAGCAGCTATACGACCGCTACCCTACGTACGTCGGTTCTTCTCCGTATGAATGCCCGGCGACACTTCTCGTGATTCCGTACATCGAGTACGCGTTTGGTGGCTGGTATGTGTCCGGTGGCCTCTACCGCATTGTCGAGTCCCTTGTTCAATTGCTGCACAAGCATGGCGTCGAATTGCGTACGAACGCCAAGGTCTCCCACATCACGCATTCCGCGCGTCGTGCCACCGGAGTCGAGCTTGACAGCGGCGAGCGGATTCCCGCCGACGTGGTCATTATGAACGGCGACGCAGCGTGCGCAGATCACCTTCTCGGCAATTCAGAAAGCCCCTCGGTGCCTCCCGCGGCGCGCTCGCTATCCGGACTGGTTTTCCTGCTCGGCGTTCGGCGTTCTCTCCCCGAAATCCATCACCACAGCGTCTTCTTCTCCGCGGACTACCCCCGCGAGTTCAGACAACTCTTTAACGAACGCAGGTTCCCCGACGATCCGACGGTCTACGTGAGCGCGCCAAGTCGAAGCGATCGTTCGCTAGTGCCTGGCGATGGTGAGGCGCTGTTCGTCATGGCCAACGCACCCGCAAACGACCACGATTCCTGGGATAGCGCCTCGCTACAGGATGCGCGTTCCCGCGTCTTCAATCGTCTTCGCAAGGGCGGTTTCCCGGATATTGAAGACGACATCGCCGTGGAAACCGCGTGGACTCCACGCCACATCGCGCATCGCTACTTGATGCCCGGCGGCGCAATCTACGGCACGCATTCGCATGGGTGGCGCAAAGCCTTCTTTCGTCCGCCCAACAAAGATCGCAACTATGCGGGCCTTTATTATGTTGGAGGCAGTTCCCACCCCGGCGGTGGCACACCGACCGTTCTCCAGTCGGCACGCATTACATGTGAACTGATTGCGAGACATGAAGGCGCGTAAAGCGGTTCTATTCGCGGCCGTGGCGTTCTACGCCCTCCTTTGGGTAGGTGGCATTGTCTCCTATTGGCTGCTTGACGGTCCTCCCGGCGACGCGCAATGGACCGCACCCGTCTTTCTGTTGTTGGCCGGCATCCTGGCACTCGCTTCGTTGCAGGCAAAAGACGTCGCGCGCACGCTCGCCGCGGCGGCCGTCGGCTTGCTCGCGGAATTCGCCGGCGTTCACACTCGCTTCCCCTTCGGCGAATACCAATACACAACGACCCTGCAACCTCTGCTCCTTGGCGTTCCGGTCGTGATGATTTGTGCGTGGCTCGTGCTGATAGCCTACGTGCAAGCGCATCTTGCGTCCGTTCGTGTATTCGGATGGAAAAGACTCGTCCTTGGGGCCCTGTGGCTTACCGCCATCGATCTCGTCATCGATCCGCTTGCGGCCGGCCCCCTAAATTACTGGCGCTGGACACACCCCGGCTGGTACTACGGCATCCCATGGACCAACTTCGCGGGATGGCTGCTGGTGTCATATGTTGCGCTGGCCGTCGCGGGGCGCTCCACATCGCCTGCCCGCAGCAGCCAAGCCATAGGACTCAGCATCGTACTCTTCTTCGCCTTGACCGCCCTGGCCAACGAACAATACCTGGCCTCGATCATTGGCTTCCTGCTCTGCGCTCTGGATGTCGTCCGTACCCGCTCCACGCGCGCACTCGCGCCAGACTAGGAAGACTGAATCTGACCCTGCTTATTGCTCCGCCTTGTGACTCAGAATCGCCTCTTCGTCGAACACGAAATGAAGAATCTTGCTGCGAGTCTCCGTGGTGCAGATCACATGGATCTTTCCATCCTTGGTCTGCTGCGCAACGGGATACGCAAAGGTCGTCGTCTCGACTGGTCCTTGTGCAATGTCCCGCTTATAGGCATAGGTCTTGTCATTGTCCGTGGAGATCGAGACAGTCAACGGATTCCGGTCAACGATGCTGTCGTTATATACCAGCACAAGGTGCCCATTCTTCAGACGGATGAAACTGCACGCCGCATTCGGATTCTTGAACTGCGACTCCGTGCCTTCGCTCCACGTCTTGCCGCCATCGCGCGATTCGGTCCGCACCAAACGCCCATCCGGAATCGGATCGAAGCTTCCACCGCGCCGGCAATAGGCAACCAGGTAATTGTCGTCAATCTGAACCGGCGACGGCTGCAAGTTGCCATACTTGGAATGAATGCGGTTGGTCTCCGTCCACGTGCCCTTCTTGGGATCGATGCGGATGAAGAATGAAGCCGTATCCGGCGCCGTAGCTTCGCGATCATGGCCGGTCTCGAAATACGCTGGCAGCAGGTAATCGCCGTCACGCAACGCAATCGGCAGCCCCTGCACCATCGTCCCCTGCTCGTACGTTATATCGAACGAATCCGACCACGTGTGGCCGCCATCGGTTGAGATCTTGCCGCGAATCCGCGAATCGGACCATGTATTGCCGTGCCGCTGCACGTAGAACAGCCAGACCACGCCATCCGGCGCTTGCCACACGACGGGATTGCCCTCACCCAGAAACGGCGTGTCCGCAATGATGACCGGCGTTGTCCATTTGCTTTCCCCCTTGGGCAAACGCATGGCCCACACCTTCGAATCGTCCTCATACTCTCCGCTACCGCCATAATAGGCAAGCAGAATGTCGCCGTTATCGAGTTCCGTGAACGTACACGGGTGCTTGTATTTCCCCGGAAACTCCTGGCCAATAACCGTCGAAACCTGAATGTCGTCCGCGGCAAACACGGGGCAAATAAGGATGAGGACTAGCGCGAGAATCTGACAGGTAGTACGCATGAGTAGGACGCCTCCTTGATACTGCACGCCGTTCGTGCAGCCGCGAATGTAACACA
>JAIBAQ010000313.1 GCA_019695095.1 Candidatus Hydrogenedentota bacterium | reverse complement strand
ACAAGTGGGTCGGCATTTTCTATTGGACGTGGCACAGGCCGAACGCGGATGGACCCAACGACAACACGAAACTAATCGCGTCGGCAAACGGGGGAGCAACGGTCAATTGGCCGACGAACAGCGCGCCGTACCATTGGGGCGAACCGGAACTCGGCTATTACATCATGACCGACCCCTTCGTGATTCGTAAGCACGCGAGCATGCTAGTGGATGCTGGCATCGACGTCATTTTGTTCGATACGACCAATTCGCCGTTTACGTGGAAGGACGAATACGAGGCGTTGTGCCGCGAATATACAGCAATGCGCGCGGAAGGAGCGCGCACGCCTTACATCGGCTTCATCACGCCGTTCTGGCAGCCCACGGAAGTCCTGCAGCAACTCTGGAATGACTTGTACAAGCCGGGGCTGTGGAAGGACGTATGGTTCACGTGGGAAGGCAAGCCCTTCATACTCGTCGATCCCGCGTTTGTGAAAGACCCGGAAATGCTGGCCTTCTTCACGATTCGCAAACCCATGCCGGACTATTGGCTTGGGCCAAACGGGCCCGATCAATGGAGCTGGCTGGAGGTGTATCCGCAGCACGTGTTCAAGAATAGCCGAGGCGAGGCGGAACAAATGAGCGTGGGTGTGGGGCAGAACGCGCTGCCTAACACGCCGGGGCCCGCTCCCATGAGCGACAAGCGCGGCGCGATGGGGCGAAGCTGGCACAACGGCGCGAAAGACCCGAGTCCGGATGCCGTCAATCTCGGTCTCAACTTCGAAGAACAATGGACGCGCGCGATGGAAGTGAATCCTTCATTTATCTTTGTGACGGGGTGGAACGAGTGGGTCGCCGGCCGCTACACGGAGTGGAGCACGTACAAGGACAGCGACTGCTATTACCCCGGCGGGTTGTTCGTCGACGAATATACGCAGGAATACAGCCGCGACTGCGAACCGATGCGCGGCGGGCACACGGACAATTACTACTACCAACTGGCAAGCTGGGTGCGTAAGTTCAAGGGTGTGCGGGAACGTCCGCTTGCGACGGGGCCAAGCGCGGTCGCCGTGGACGGCGCGTTCGACGAGTGGGCTGCCGTAACGCCGGAGTACCGCGACACCATCGGCGACGTGACGCATCGAGCGCACGTAGGTTATGGCAACGTGATGTATACGAACGATACGGGCCGCAACGATTTCGTGATTGCGAAAGCGGCGTACGATGAGAAGAACCTGTATTTCTTCGTGCAAACGTTGAAGCCGATCACTCCGCACACAGACCCGAATTGGATGCTGCTACTTATCGACGCCGACCGCGACGCCAAAACCGGTTGGCTCGGTTACGACTTCGTCGTGAACCTCGGAACGCTGAGCGATCAGAAAACGACGATTAAGGCGTGGCGTGATGGCAAGTGGGAAAACGTGGGGGAGACCGGGTACCGCGTAAATGGCAACGGCATGGAACTCAACGTGCCGCGACATCTCATCGGCCAGCCAGACGGCAAACCCGCCTTCGACTTCCATTGGGCCGACAACATTCAAGGTTTTACGGATGTCTCCGAACTCGGCGTCAACGGCGACAGCGCACCGAATCGGCGGTGGAATTACCGCTTCGAAGTTAAGTAACTAATTCTGTTTTCTATTCTCTGTGTCCTCTGTGCCTCTGTGGTGCAAATCAAAGAAGCTTTACCACAGAGGCACAGAGAACACAGAGAAGAAACAAGAGAACCGCGAATGGGCACTGCGCGGAATAATGAGATTAAGACTTGATGTGTTTTATAGCTTCGATGCTGTTGATTGTGAATGTAACTGCATTCGCCGCCGAATGCCGGCTTCTTGTTGTTCGAGAAACACGGTTTCATGAACATTGGAAACTGGAGCCCCCTCAATATTCCCGATAACGAACCGATCTGGAACATTGCGAGTTTGGGGTTAAGTCATAGTTTCTGTTTGCTCTTCTCTGTGTCCTCTGTGCCTCTGTGGTGAAATTAATGATACTTACCACAGGGACACAGAGGACACAGAGAAGAGAAACAAAAGAACGGGGGCTCGGCCTTGTATTATGATCGTCTCGCGTTCAGGTACGGCGCGGAACAAGGAGAATAGAACATGAAACTCATGATGGCTTCGTTGCTAATACTCGCGAGTGCGTCCGCATTTGCCGCCGAGGCGGCGGATACACGGTGTTACGAACTCCGCGTGTACTACGCCGCGCCGGGGAAACTGGATGCGTTGAACGCGCGGTTTCGCGACCACTCGTGCGCGCTGCTGGAGAAGCACGGCTTCACGAACATCGGCTACTGGACTCCCGTCGACAATCCCGACAACAAATTGATCTACATCATCGCGAGTCCGAGCCGCGAAGCGCACGACAAGGCGTGGGAAGCGTTCAAGGCCGACCCCGAATGGATCAAAGCGCGCGACGCCAGCGAAGTCGATGGCAAACTCGTGACCAAAGTGGATTCCTACTACCTGACCGCGACGGACTTTTCGCCGGAAGTAAAACCGTCCAAGACCGACGCGACGCGCACCTTCGAACTGCGCACCTATACGCCCGCGACAGACAAGATGGATGCGCTTCTGTCCCGTTTCCGCGACCATACCGTCAAGTTGTTCGAGAAGCACGGCATGACCAACATCGGCTACTGGACCAGCGAAGCCAAAGACAGACAACCCGCGCAACTCATCTACATCCTCGCGCACAAATCCCCGGAAGCAGGCAAGGCCTCCTTTGACGCCTTCCGCGCCGACCCCGCGTGGCAGGAAGCTAAGAAGGCCTCCGAGGTCAACGGCTCATTGACACAAAAAGTGGAATCCGTCTACATGACCCCAACGGATTACTCGCCGCTGAAGTGACTCGACGCCCCAACGTGTGGCAGGCATCTTGCCTGCCTCTTGGAGTGCCTCCATTTTAGGCTGCTGCGGCGGCTGGCAGGCATCTTGCCTGCCCGAGTGCAGCGCATCCACCGTGCTTGGTGGCGCCCGCTCCCCGCGCCGGGCGAGTATTCTGTTTCGTTCCTCATTGATTCGTAGCGCCCGGTCTCCGTGCCGGGCGTATTGATTGCCTTTTGATGCGATTGTCGTGAAGTCAGGGCTGTGTTGTGGCGGTATATCGTTGTGGCAGAGTCTCGTCTGCTATGGCAGGGTCTCCCGATCCTGCCATATTAAGTGACCGCACGGTCTCTTAATCATTAGCTTCTGCAGACTCGACGTTCACGAAGAGGGACGGGTTCCAGAGACGTGTGCTTGAGTTGGGTAGTACTTCTAGCATATTTTGTTTCACGCGACAATCGCCCTTTGTTATTCGATAGTCTACTCCAACTACCAAAGACCCTTGGCGTCAGTCGTTGGAGATCGAGTGTGCGACTGGAAATGCGCTCATATATTGTACAGGAGTACATTGTTGGGTCGAGAGAGGGGGTTCAATGGAACCTTTGCTGGTGTTTGCCGGATTCGCCGTGCTTGCCATTGTCATCCGGTTGATTGCCGGTTCCTTCGATGGTGATCGTGTCGAACAATACGTAAGAGAGCAAGGATGGGAACTGCTGGAGCGCAGTTGGGATCCGTTCGGCCCAGGATGGTTCGGCGAAAAGGATTCACGTATCTACGAGATTGTCTATCGCGACCGGCAAGGTAATACACATCGTGCGCATGTGAAGACATCAATGCTTAGCGGTGTCTACCTCACGAATGACCGGATTGTGCAACCAGCAAATCATCCGCCGTCGGCGCGGCAGGTCACGCTGGTTGAGGAGAATCGACGTCTGCGGGAACGTATTAGAGAACTGGAGCAAGGGAAGAGATGACCGAACCTCGCCTCGAAACGTATTGCTCACCCAAGAAGAATTCAGCGACAGGCCACTATTTTTAATGCGTATAATATTATAATTACAGACAAGGGAACAAACTACCCTTTACACATGCAGTATCGAATAGCCATCCCGTAAGCCCCTTGTCACTTGCGGCCACCCCATCCCAGGATGCTCTTCGAGACCCCTCCTGACTCCTCCCGTCAAATCCAACTTCCGGCACGCATCGTCTTCACGATTCCCCACGTCCGAAACGCAAGCCCCTCTGTGCCAACGGTGGGGTATAATTGACGGAGCGACGTCACCCTCCGGTCTGATATGTGGTGTCGCCGATGTATGTTGTGGGGAGCGACCATCGTGGGCTGAAAAAGACAGGAACGGAGGTGCCTCGTGTTCGAAGCAAGTTCAATCCTGACCCGAGACGTCGTCACGGTACGGGAAGATACCCCTATCCTCGAAGCCGTTCGAGTGTTGGCCGAAAACGACATCACGGGAGTTCCAGTCGTCTCCGACGACATGACGCTAGTGGGCATCATCTCCGAGAAAGATGTGTTGAGGCTGCTCTACGAAGAAGGGGCCAAGAACGCCGTTGTCCGGGACTACATGACGCACAATGTGGTCAGCTTCAGCGAGGACACTCCTCTCTACGATATATGCGAATCCCTTATCAACAACGGCTTTCGGCGGATCCCTATTCTTAGAGACGGGAAGATTGCAGGCATCATCAGCCGATCGGATATCATCAAGTTCATCTTGAAAGTGCGCGCTTCGACGCATG
>JAIBAQ010000312.1 GCA_019695095.1 Candidatus Hydrogenedentota bacterium | reverse complement strand
CGATCGCGCGCAGGAAGTCTATTCCCCCGAGCAGGAGCGCCGGATCGAACAGCGCCTGCGCGATCTCGGTTATTTCGAATAACCCCTATTTACGTTCCATGCAGAGAACCTGATTTGTCTCTTTCATGTGGCGCAGCCGCCCTCGGCTGCGATTCTTATCTGCTATCTGACTTCAGTCAATCCCCTCCACCCACTCCCTCCAAAGCCAAGGATACTCGTCCGCAGTCTGAACTAGACCCCTTCGGACAGGATTATCACAGATGTACTCGGCTTTTGCCCTGACACTCTCGGCTACTCTTAAAACGTGGTCCATCGATTCGTCTTGCCACACATGTCCTCTTCGCTTAAGGAATCGGTAGATGGAATGGGCGGAAGCTCCCTTTATCCCGTTCAGTATTTCTTCAAGGCTATACGGCATTCCTTCGTCATCCTGGAGCGGAGTGAATATGAGATCCACATGGTCCGGCATAATCACAGCGGCATGAAGCAGGATCTTGACATTATGATCGTGTAGACAGTGTTTCAGTGCCAAATCACGGACTGGCTCCGGCATACTCCACCGTTGATATGTCACGAACGTGACGAAGAAAGGCCTTTCCGGGTTCTGGATATGCGGCAATCGCCTCCGATAATACGGCGTCACGTATTTGCGAATGCGATTGCCCGGTATCGGTTGTTTCTTGTGTGAATTGGTCACCGTTGACCACCAAGTGCCGGCTCTATGGGCGAGACCGGCTGTGTAACATATATCTGTCGCATTTCAATGAGATACGATTACGCACGCAGGCTACGGCATTCAATCCTGGGAAGACGCAGCCGAGGGCGGCTGCGCCACATTCGACTGATCATTCTCATGGGGCCACCTTCTCACGGCTTTCTGTCTCGAAATTCTTGTCTCAACGTCACAGAAGACATGCCCAATTGTTCTGCCTCTCCCGGGACGACAGTCCTTTTCGAGCTTCCTTTCGTCGATGTGATGCGAACCTCGCCGGTCTCGTCAATGGTGAAAGACTTGGGATATTCCTCAAACAGGGGAGTTGCTTCGCATAGGAACGACGGCGTGCCGGTCTTGGCGCTGTGTGTCAGCTTGAGATTGAAAATGTAGTTGCCATAGGCCTCTTGCGAGTAATTGAAATGGATGAACTGAAGTTTGCTGAGTTCGCTGATGGTTGCGTAGTCGGGTACTCCATCGCCGTCCTCGTCCTTTGCTTGCTCCTCTAAATAGCGTCTCTCGCCTTCGAAGATGTCGCGCAGCGATTGGATGACTTGTCTCTCGTCGGCGTACATTTTCGCGTTCTTCATTTGGTTCCACTGAAGATTTGCACTGAAGACCCAGAACGCGACTCCAAGCAGCACAAAGAGAAACAACCCTGCGAGGATTACCCAGCACCCGGAACGGCGAGTTCTCCGTTCGGGCGGAAAGGCTGTCTGCACATTACCCTGAGAAACTGGCCGTGTATCGGCGCCGAATGGCGGCACTGAGTGGTCTTCGCCAAGCGATGAAGTGTCCGCGTTCGTGCGCGCGAGAAGGGAGCCTTCACTCAGAATCTGCTCCGGCCTGCCGACCGTGGCGAGCACTTTGCGCAGTTGCTCGAGCGTAACGACGGACCCCGATGATTCCTCGGCTTCGCGCTCGATGTGCTCGCGAAGTTCCGCGGCTATCTCGTCGCCATCTTCCCCATCTTGGCGCGCCAGAACGCGCACCTGGGCAAGGTACCCGTCGAGGTATTCTCTGGCATCCGGTGTCCACTCGCTCATGACTGTTCCTCCCCTTCGCTGCGCAGCAATGCCACGCCTCGCGTTAAATCATCCCAGTGGGCGTTCATGGTGGCGCGCATTTTGCGCCCCTCGGCGGATAGCGTGTAGTACTTGCGGACAGGCCCGCTCGTGGATTCGACGAGCCTTGTTTTCACCAGGCCCATGCGCTTCAAGCGTGACATGAGCGGATAGACGGTGCCCTCCGTGACGACCAGCCCCTTGACTTTTGCCAAGTGCTTGACGAGGTCATAGCCGTAGATCTCGCCTTGGGCAAGAAGGTTGAGAATGGACAGTTCCAGCACGCCTCGGCGAAGCTGGGTCGTCCAGTTCTCGACGTCTACAGGTTCGGGTTTGTTGCCCATGTCGAATCTCCGTTACTAAGTGCAGTATAGCACAATGTAGCTTGCGGCACAAGGTACTATGCGCGAGACCATACCGGACACGTTTGCAGTCTTCATAAGATAGTGAACCAGCGGTACATACGGCGTTGATGCAAAGGGGGACGCGCAGGATAAAATGGGCGTTTAGCACGTATGAGGTGGACTCGGACCCGAAGCGATTCGACATGAAGCGCGTTCATGCGATATTGCGGACCACCTATTGGGGAGCGGAACGCAGCTCTAGCGAGGTGGAGTCTACCTGGGCGCGGTCGAATCCGGTATTTGGCGTGTATGCGCAACACCTCGGCGGAACGCAGATGGGGGTGTGCGCGCGTGCTAACCGATGGTCTGACTTTTGGATGGCTCGCGGACGTGGTGATCGCCCCCGAGTTTCGAGGGCAGGGCTTGGGCAAGTTTCTTGTGCAGTGTGTGCTTGAGCACCCGGACTGCGTAAACCTGAAGCAGTTCTTATTGGCGACGCGTGATGCTCACGGGCTGTACACGCCATTCGGCTGGAAGCCTGCCCCGATCCCGCAGAACTACCTTATTCGGTTCGACCCGAATTCGCCGCCGCCCTCGCAAGTTTGCTCATGATCAAAGTGGACCCCCGCCGCACAGTGGCGACGAGGGTCCAAGGAGTTGACGAAGACTTACCGGGCCTGGATCAGCCAGCCGTCCAAACCGAAGTAGAAGCCTGTTGAGGCGGCGTTCTTGCCGACATTCTTCACGGTCAATTTGTGCTCGCCCGCTTTGAGCGAGACTTCAGGGAGCAGTTTCTCACGGTTGGAGATGCTCGGATTGAATTGATCGACGGCCTCGCCAATGGGCGTACCGTCAATTTCGTACTGGAAGATGCCGTAATCATGCGAGCGCGTGTACAGGATCGTCAGTTCGTAGGTGCCATCCGACGGAACCGTCAAGGGGATGGTCAAAACCTGACCTTCGGCTTGGGGCGTCCAGAACAACTGCGCCCCGCTGCTCCAGCCGCCGTCTTGCTTCTGGATGGGGCCAGCGGTAGCCGAAGCGTTCGGAATGGCGGCTTCCGCCTCGACAATCTTCGTGTAGTCATAATTCAGGCGCGCGTACCCAACGGGAATCGGCGCATACGGTACGTGCGGTTCCTTCTGATACCAGAACGCAACCGAAGAGAAATCGTCGGCGCGTTCCCCGTATCCGGAAAGTTGTTTCCCATTCTGATCGAGAACGGGTCCTACGTGTTCGATTTCCGCGCGCAGCGACTTGCTGAAAGTGATTGGATCGGCGAGGTGCCATCGATAGACCGACGTGCGGTTGCCGCGCTGGAATCCTTCAAAGAGGGGCGCGCCGTAGAACGCACCCGCCTGAACACGGAAACCCCAGCCGTCGCAGAAGTAGTCTTCGGTGCCGGTGCCGCGCATGCTCGGTTCTTTTTCTCCGTCGATATAGAAGAAGTCATCGCCTTCACCGAACCAGCTTGCCGTGTTCTGGCGGCAGTTGAGCACCGTTCCCACATAGTGGCCGCGGCCCTTGATGTCCGCAAGCAGATAGCGCTGGCCCATCGTGGCGGGGAATTCCTGGCGGTACATGGCATGAAAATACGCGGTGTTGCGGTGGAGCTTCGGCACTTTCATCCAGTCGATGTAGTAATAGAAGGCATCCGTGCGTTTCTTACCCTCATTGGTGACCGTGAACTTCGCCGATTTCTTGAACGGCATCGGCCAGTAGCAGTTCCGGCCGCGGCCGTCTGACGTCACGCGAACGGGCAGCGAATCGTAGGGCACGTCCATGCCATGGCCCACTCCAAAGAAATCGCCGATGGGACAAACGACCGACGGTTCCGTTTCGCCGTCCCAATAGACGCGCAGGACCAGCAGCCGCGAGTAGCCGCGTTCGGACGACGCGATGGTGTTCCAGATGTGCTGAACGATGCCCGGACCTTCAAGCTCCGCGAGGACGAGCGTCGCGCCCGGTTCAATGGGTCGCGCATCGCCGTTGCCGGTGGCCCAATTCACGTCGCTGGACGAAGCGCGCATCGCGCGGCCATCTTTGAGGCGCGAGATGTCGTCCATGAATCCGGGAAGCGATTCAGCAACTGCCACCGTCGAGATGACGACGGCGAGTAGTCCGAATAGTACCGCTTGAGTTGATCGTGCCATTTTCCCTCCTCCACTCGTGTTGACTGCCCGCCCCCCCGGAAAACACTGCATGCTACCATCCGAAGTGGGGACAGACAAATGGCAGCAGTCCGAATACTGCACCGGGGGTAGATGCACGATTTAGTTTAAGGCGGCATCCTTCCATATCCACACTTCGTGCATCGCCTTTGATTCGCTTTGTGTGTCTTTATCTTTGTCAGGCCGACACACTGCCTATATATAGGCCCCTCCCTTGAAGTCGTGTTCTTGCTTGAGGATGACGTTAACGCAGGCGGGTTTTCCGGAGGCGTAGGCGCGTTGGAGCGCGGGTTGGATTTCGTTGGGGTCTTCGACGAGTTCGCCGTGGCCGCCCATG
>JAIBAQ010000311.1 GCA_019695095.1 Candidatus Hydrogenedentota bacterium | reverse complement strand
ATATTTTGTGTCCCCGATTCAATTCGGCCCCCATCATACCCCATAGTTCGTTACCGCACAACGGGGTACTCCAGCCCCTTTCCAATTCCGTCGACAAGGCTGTCATCGGCTGGCCGAGATTCTCACGTTGTCCATTTTCGTGCCTGGACGCCAATTTGTCAATTAAATATTCACCCTGACAAACCCTCTCCGTCCATGGCGTCCACAATGTCCACTACGTCCACTGCCAACCGCTCACCCCTTCGGCTCGAAGCGCATCACGTGCTTTGTGTGGCGCGCGATCTGCTCCGGTGTCATGCGGATGGAGCGGTACTCCCCTTTCATGAACAGCGCCGCTTGGTCGTCGTAGTGGGGGCTCATGAAGTTCCCGGAATTGCCGGTTGGCAGAATCGTCTGCGCTTCGTCGGGGTGCGCGAAGTCTATTAGCCGCCGTGTCGACGGCCCCGCGGCGACGTGGTAGTCGTGTTGCCCGGCCGGATACAGCATGTTGTTGACGATCTGCGAGCCGCCCGAGGCCGGGAAGGGGCCGATGTTGAAGATCCGGTCCAGCAACGGCAGTTGACCAAAGGGATGCTTGAACTCCATCACGTGGATCTTTCCCCAGGTCCACGTGGATACGTCGTCGCCGAACTGCGACCTCAACCGAGCGATGGCGTCTTTGAACGCGGCATACACAATCTGCTCCCGAGTCTCTTTCTCCGGCGTATTCACGTCGTCCCAGAATTCAGAACTCGGGTCGCGCACGAAATCCTTGAAGAAGTTCCAATGGTCGGCAAGGATGCCGTAGGGTTTCAACTGTTTGTCGCCGATTTCGTCGCCCACACCCATATCGATTATGGAATCCACCCAGTTCTGGTAGATAGCGCCACCCACCGACGTAATCCCATGCGAACCGTCCCACGATTCCAAGAGAGTCACGACTTCTTGTTCAATCGGTACGAAATCGCGCGACGATCGCTTCAACGTCTCCAGCAGCGTGGGCAACACGGTCTTTTTCGCCTGAATCGTGTCGTCGAACTGCACCGCCTTTAACGCCTCGATGGTCCAATCCGACCGCTGCCCAACCAGTTCCTCGATTCGCCCCGCACGATCGGTCGGCTGCCAGTACCCCTGCAACCTCACATCCGGCGCCAGCGGTTTCACGGTGCTCATGTTGTTCGCGGTCACGATGTAGCCGCACTCCGGGTTCTTGAGGTGCGGGTTCAGCTCAAACGGCAGGAACCCGAGAATCTCGTCCTTGCCGGACCCGCCGTCCAGCAACCGTTTCGGGTTTACCGTCGGCGCGCGTTTCACGATTCGACCCGCCGCCCACCACGCAATGTTCCCTTCCTTGTCCGCGTAGGAGATGTTCACCCCCGGCGACGTGACGAGTGGAACGGCCTCCGCGAACGCCTCGTAGTTCCGCGCGCGGCCCATCTTGTAGAAGGCCAGCAGATCGGTATATTCGTTTTGCTGCCAGACCCACGACATGGCCACCGGCGGGCCATCGTAACCGTAGGCGTTGCTCAAGAAGTCGGTGATCACCGGACCATGCGGCGTCACACGCACATCGCAGACCTGATCTTCGGCAAACCGTACATGAATGGTCTCGCGAATCGTCTCCGCATCCACCCACTCGCCCTTGTACTTCACCTTACCGGGCTCGTCCGGCTTGAACTCTTCCACAAACAGATCCACGTCGTCGTTCGCGAACATAGTCAGGGCCCAGCCCCGGTCGCTGTTGTGCCCCAACAACGCAATCGGGATCGGCGGGAAGTAATACCCGTAATTCTCGTAATCGCCCGCCTTCACGTGCGCCTCGAACCAGATGCTCGGGTTGGTAAACCCGATGTGCGGATCGTTGGCAAGTATTGGTTTGCCCGAAGCCGACCGCGACGGATCAAGCACCCACGAATTACTTCCGAATGACGCTCCGAAATGCTCCGAAATCCATGCCAACGGTTCCAGAAACGCCTGTAGTTGGCCTGTGTCGTCCGATGGTAGCGGCTCACGCTTGGGGCTAGGTTCCGATTCGGACGGCGCATCAGGAGTCGAAGGCACACTCCCCGTCTGCTTGAGGTAGGCTTCGGCCTCCTCCAGCGTTTCCATCACGGTAACCGGAATCTCTTTGGAGTACCCGGGAAACATCGCGTCGGTATTCTTCCCAGGAAACCGCTGCGCCAGGATCGATGCCAATTGGTCTTCGCGCAACCCATCCGAAAACGTAATCGGCAACAGCGCAGCCACCGACATGCAGTCCACTTTCGTGAACGGCCGTTCCGGAATCCGCAGAACCTTGAACTCGAATGGCAACGGGCCGTCTTTCATGAACCGGTTGACGCCCGCGACAAACGCGTCCAACGAGGCCAGCAATTCGGGGGGAATTCGGTCCTCATGCAGGAAATACTTCTCCGCATTGGCCCGCAACCGGAACGCCCGCATCACCCGGTCAATCTCCGGTACCGACACCGCCCCCATCTTCAACGGCCCAAGGATCTCCGAGAGTTCCCCCTGCGCAATCCGCCGCAGCAATTCCATCTGGAACAATCGGTCCTGCGCCATCGTATAGCCCAGTGCGAAAAAAGCGTCCGGCTCGGTCTCCGCCTCGATGTGCGGCACCCCCCAATCGTCCCTCGTCACCTTCACCGGTGCGCTCAGTTCCGGCGCAACCAGCTTTCCATCCAGGGCGGGCAGACTGGCCCGTGCTTGCCAATACAGCCACGCTCCGGTGATGATGATCAGCAGCAAGGCGGCTTGACAGAGTCTCACGATGCCCCGAAACAGACGGCGTAGAATCCCGCGTTTCTTGACCGGCGGACGTTCAGGTTGTGACATGGCGCGCTCCGGAATGGTTTTTCGGTATTTGCACACCCTAGTGCAGGGACTGGGGACACGTCAAACATTTGCAGACATGGTTTTGACCCTCCCTAGAATACAACCTGTTGAGAGGCGTTCGGTGGAACGCTGCAAGTGAGTACGAACAGGCAGGTGACATGGCCGGACACTTGACCGGAAAACAGACCTCGGAGTTTCTCGAACTTGTTGGGAAGCACCGGGATGAATTCTATCGGTACGTGTTGCGTACCGTATGGGATTCGGGAACCGCTGAAGACACCTTTCAGGCGGCTCTGCTTGCCGCCTACGAAAATTTTCATCGTTTCACGCCCGGAACGAATTTCCGGGCCTGGGTGTATCGCATCATCACAAACAAGTGTTTTGTGGCGAATCGCGAGACGGCCCGAACGCCTGCTCCGCTGGATGACGTCGAGCCGGGACTTGTCGCCGTGGGCGAACAACACGGCTACGGCGACGTCCTCAAGGACCCTGCCGCCTTCCTGGAGCAATGCGGCGACGAGGTCAACGCGGCGTTTAAGCGGTTATCCACCGCCGAACGGTCGTGCATCTTGTTGCGCGGCGTCGAGCGGTTCTCCTACCAGGAGATCGCGGAGATCCTGGAGATGCCGGTTGGCACGGTCATGACCCATTTGTCGCGAGGCCGCGCCAAACTTCGGCAAGACTTGCTGGAATACGCACGGGAGAACGGGATCGTACGATCCTTTCCCCGGCTTGTCCCTCGGGAAGATCAGGGAGAGGATGAGCGAAGAGAAAGAGGGACGTTGTAATGAGTATTGGTAACGACAAAGTCTTATCGGCATATCTGGACGGCGAACTGAGCGCCTCCGAGGCGTCGGAGTTCGACCGGGCCCTTAGCGCGTCTGAAAAGCAGCGGCTTGCGGGCGAAGTGATTCTCGAGAGGGCATTGGCCGATTCCTTGTCGAAAAATGCCGCATGTCCCGACGCAGTTTGGGAGCAATTGTGCCAGACCATCCAAAGCCAACCTCAGATTGCGCCGAACGTCGTTCGAGGTCCGTGGCGTTGGAACGCGGTGTTGGCGGCAGCCGCCGTACTTGTCCTGACGATTGCGGGCATATTCGCAACGACCGGCGGCGAGCGTAACGACTTCCTGCGCATGGCGGAAAGGGATGTCGCGCAGTTGAAAGGGACATCCGCCGTCGATGCGGTTTCGCTGGCGGCCGTGAACGACTACGTGCACGCACACGGGTATGGGATCGACATTGCGGCCATCCAGAATTCCGAAGTCCATCACCATCGACGGGAACTACTGGGTGCGCGCGAGAGTTCCTATCGCGGAGAGAAGGTCATGGAACTGTTGTTCGACTGCTGCGGGAAACCGCTGAAAGTTGTCGTGGCTCCCAAGAATGGCGGCGCCGCGCGGCACATCGGAGACGCGCTTGCCCGTGGCGAAGTCCAAGCCTCCCGTCCTGTTGGCGAATATGTCGCCGCCGTCGTCGGTCAGCACAAGGCCGTGAATCTGCTCGATCTGGTCACGGAAACGAGTGGAGAAGACCGTCCCAACGCCTGACCCGATAAAAACGGCCGCGCTTTCACGACATCATTCCTGCGCAGTATCTTCAATAGGCCATTAGTGGCATGTCGTGTCACGTAGGCCAACACGCAATGCGCCACTTGCCTAATCGGTGAGAAGGCTGCAACTCATGTCCTGACCGCGCCGCGAAAGTAGCGATTCAAAATCCAAATTCGGAATCTCCCTACCCCCTGGCTATTTTCACGGCTTCCGCAAACAGCCGCGCGTTCTTCGTCAGGCCGTCGTAGTCTTTCGCAGCCATCAATTTCTTGCTCACGAGGTTTCCCCCGACGCCTACTGCCGACGA
>JAIBAQ010000310.1 GCA_019695095.1 Candidatus Hydrogenedentota bacterium | reverse complement strand
GCGGCTCGTGCGCCCAGAAGAGCGCCCGCCAAATCCACGGCTTTCCTGGTGCCGCTTCCTTGGGTACCACAACCATGGCAGGACGTTCGGCACACTCGAAATCGTATTTGTCGTATCCGTTCCAGTCACTCTTCGCGCCCGGAAACGGCGCGTCGGCCGCAAAAGCCAATACGGAAATCGTCGTAAAGACGACAGCAATACTGAATAGTCTGAATCGCATAACTCCCCCTGATCATGAACCCAACGTTCACATTCTAAGACTATACACGGGACGAGGGGCTCAGAGCACCGTTTTCGCGAGGGCAGTCGTTACAAACGCGGATCTACCGGTTCACTCTCCATCGCCAGAACACCGAAAGCACATTCATGAACACGGTAGAGCGGTTCGTAGCGCACAAACCGTTCAAGCGATTCGACGCCCAGCGCGAATTCGCGAAGTGCCAAGGAACGTTTGCCAGACAGTCCCCTCGCCCTCAGCCTCTCCAAGTTTTCCTCGCGCGTATACTCCGGCCCATAGATAATTCGCAGGTACTCGCGCCCGCGGCACTTTAGTGCAGGTTGTGTAAGTCCCTTGTGGCCCGAGTGAATAAACTCCAGCGGCTTAATCACCATGCCTTCGCCACCAGCCTCGGTAAGTTCCTCCCACCACGCAATGCCTTCAGAAACACTTTCCTCATCCATCACGTCCACGCTCAGGCAACGAGTGTCCATAATCACGTGTTCATTGCCGTGTGCATCCAAATCCGCTCGATGCAATCGCTTCGCTACATCCATGTGCCAAACATGGTCGCGAGATGTGTGCACACAACCTTCCGTCGCCATCACATGAAACGGCGCCAGCTTGAGGTCGTGGAAGGATGTTACCGTCCAGCAGTAACGGCGGTAGGCCGCCGAATATGCCGCGCAATCAGACGCACTCAACTCCGCCCATACAAGCAACGAATCCATGCCCTCGACACCCCGACTGGCAGCCCCCCGCAATTCGGCTATCGTGTGCGAAAGTGCACTTCGCGAGGCCGAGGCAACGGGCGCGTACTGTCGTCGGAGCAGTTCCTGCGCCTTGGCCGACCATGGCATAAGCTCGCAGTCCAGACAGATCCAATCTGTTTCCAGTTCATCCCAGAGGCCTGCGCGCGTCATGGCGGCATGAACTCGCTCCAATAGAGCTGCTTCCATCTTAACGTCGTTGAAGAACCGCCTCCCGGTACGCGTGTAGCACACCCCGATGCTGCCATCCGGAACGTGGAATCGCTTGCGCGCGACCTCCGAGTCCCGGCAAAGGACAACAACAACCCGAGATCCCATGTGCTTTTCTTCGCAGATGACCCGTGACACGCCACAGTTCTTGAAGTAACTGAAGGCTTCGACGGGATACTCCAATAACCCAGGCCGTTGACTCGTCTCCGAGGGAGACATCGTCGGCGGCAAATAGATCAGCCACCGCGGATCAACCGCGTATCGGCTCATCACCTCCAGAGCTGCGGCAGCATTCTCTTCGCGAATTGTCACGTTCGAACGCAATTGCGTCGACACCACACGCTTGCCCATGACATCTTCCAGAAATAGCACGTCATCCGGACGCTTATCTCCCGAGTCTCCCACATTGGCAGCCAAGGGACGCACAGGGTCAGCGTACTGTCGAAGAGCGGGCACAGAGAAGATTTCGCGCTCCGGATATCGAAGCGCTGTCAGCTTTCCGCCAAAGACACATCCGGTATCGATATTGATAGTCCGGTTGATCCACTCCACTTCGGGAACAGGAGTGTGTCCGTAAACGACCATGGCACTACCGCGATATTCCTGTGCCCACGGATAGCGCACCGGCAAACCGAACTCGTCCGTTTCTCCGGTGGTTTCACCGAACAACGCAAAATCGCGCACCGCGCCGGACCCACGCCCCTGCATGCTTTCCTTCATGCCTGCATGAGCCACGACCAGGTTTCCCCCGTCCAAGACATAGTGACTCACAAGACCGTCGAGGAAATCACACACAGTAGACCGAAACTCCGTACTTTCGCCTTCAAGCTGTTCCAAAGTCTCGGCCAACCCGTGCTTAATCTGCACGTCCTTGCCTTGGAGCTTGCGCATGAGCTTGATGTCATGGTTTCCCGGCACGCACAGCGCTACGCCGGATTTCACCATGCTCATGACCAGACGCAGCACCTCGGGGATCTTCGGTCCGCGGTCGACGATGTCGCCTAGGAAAACCACTTTTCTTGCATCCGGCGGAGTAACCTGGAACCCGGACGGCGAAGACTCGTCGACCCTTTCAATGCGATAGCCAAGTTCACTGAGCAATTGAACCAATTCATCAAAGCAGCCGTGTACGTCGCCGACTATGTCGAAGGGGCCACGCTCGTGGCGAAGGTTGTTCCACAAGGGTTGTCGTACGATTTCCGCCGATTCAATGTGTTCCAGCGAAGACAACACATAGATGTGGCGAAATCCTTCACGCTTCAGACTTCGCAACGAACGCCGCAAAGACGTGCATTGCTGCCTCACAACATGTTCGCCAAACTGCCGGTCTGCTCGTTCGCGGTTACGCGCCGCACAGAGCTTTTCCGGCACATCGAGGACAATCGCCACAGGTATGCAATGATACTTGCGGGCCAATTCCACTAAAGGCTTGCGGGATTCCGGTTGGACGTTTGTCGCGTCGATTACAGTGAGGCGGCCCAATGCCAGTCGTTTGGACGCGATGTACTGCAGGACATCAAACGCGTCCTTCGTGACGGATTGATCGTTCTCATTGTCTGAGACCATCCCGCGGCAGAAATCGGAAGACAGCACTTCAGTCGAGCGGAAGTGCTTCCGCGCAAACGTCGACTTACCCGATCCGGATACGCCCACCAAAGTAACTAGCGCCAATTCAGGAATAGTGATTGTCATTGTGAGAATACCGCCATTTGCGTAGGTGCGCCGTGTATGGGGTCTTCCGGTCCGACGGGGAAGTACTCCACGGAGTATCCGAATTGCGCACCTATCCGATCGCCCCACGCACGGAATTCGGCGCGCGTCCACTCGAATCGATGATCGCGATGCCGAAGCCTTCCCGCTGGAAGAGTTTCAAAGAGTATGTTGTATTCCACGTTTGGCGTTGTCAGAACAATGCGAGCAGGCTGAGCGAACTCAAATAGAACTCGTTCGAATGCGGCCAACCGATAGGACTCGAGATGTTCGATGACTTCCACGACAGCGGCGGCGTCGTGACTCTTGAGACGCGAATCCGAATACATCAGCGACCCGTGAATCAACGTAAGCCGTTGACGCTGACGCTCCGGTAATCGCGACAATCCCAAGCGCTCTGAGGCTGTTTCCAATGCACGTACGGAAACATCCATGCCTGTTATTGACGAAAACTGAATGTCCTTCAACAAGAGCTTCAATAATCTTCCTTCTCCGCAGCCAAGATCTAGAACTCGCTTCGCACCGGAAGTCTTCAACTGATGTAACACGGCGCTGAGACGCTGCTCATTGAGGCTTAAAGAGCGCTCTGTCTCAGCCTCTTCAACATCCTGCACGGCGACTTCAACATCCGGGTCTGCCGCCTCCTCCTCAACCAGGCGCGCTAGAGCCATGCGAGTCAGTCGCCGATGGTGCTTGAGGTACCGGTGAGCGATTTCATCGCGTTCCGGGTGTCCTTGGAGCCAACCATCGCCGTGCCGTAGGAGCTTCTCGATTTCATCGGCTCCGACATAGTAGTGCTTCTCGTCGTCAAGCACAGGAATGAGCACGTATAGGTGACTCAAGAGGTCATGCACTGTGCACGTTCCCGCTAGCGTCACCGAGTGATACGGACTCGCTCCCCACTCCGGAAACGCAGTATCCAGTTCAAGTTGCTCCGTCTCAATACTGTATCCCAGCGGCTCAAAGAGCTTCTTGAGAAACGGCTTTCCACCACGACATGCAACGACGGGCAGACTCACACGCAATGCCAGAGGCGTGTCCACCAATTCGGGCCTATCCTTGCACCGTCCCGACATGGCCGTCGCGAACATGCGTCCGATTGCAACGCTCATGAATGACGATGCGACGTAGGGCCGGTCGTTCACGTACTGGTCCAACGGACCACCCTCTCCGTTCTGGCTCGATCGACCGCGAACCAGGCCAACAGGGTCAATTTCCAGCATAAGTGCGGCGGTACACTCGTCGTTCCCTGCTTTGGGATAGAAGACATGCGCGCGACCGAAAGGAAGGTCTCGCGTATGCAGGCGAGCGGGATTCTTGTGCAATAGAAACCCCAGATCGGTGGCGGCTGGCGTCGTATTCGTTATTGTCAGAAGCATGTACTTGTACCCTCGGCGCAATATTGCCGTAGTTTACCCATCAGAATCGACCTTATGCGCACTTGTACGACTCAGTTCACTCGCTTATTCTGACCGCTGTGCAGCAAAAGGAGTGCGCATCATGAATAACCGGGCTTGCTTTCAACCTCCTTCATCTCTCTTCATTGTAGCGATTGCTGTTGGTCTAGCCTTTTCGCCAGTCAGCATTGCGCAGGAAGACGCGGCGCAAGAGCAGCACAAGGTCATTGGGGTTCAGGATACGAATGCCGCCCAAGACAGTTTTCACCGGACAACGCATGCGGACGCGCAGTGGTATCCGGAGGCGGGGTTGGGTTTGTTCATCCACTGGGGGATCGCGAGTGTTCAGGGCGATGCGGAGTTGTCGTGGGCGA
>JAIBAQ010000309.1 GCA_019695095.1 Candidatus Hydrogenedentota bacterium | reverse complement strand
TTTTCGGGTAACGGCCCGATGGAAGCCGAGCTTGTCACCTTCATTCGCGAGATCGATGCCGCAGCCTACGTGTTGGACTGCCTCCCCAACATGAACACCCAGCAGGTCAAGGAGCGCGTCGAACCGGCGGTGAAAATCCTGCGCGAGAAACGGCCCGGCGTGCCCATCATCTTCGTCGAAGACATCACGCGCAGCAACGTGTGGTTCTATCCCGAACGCCAGAAGGCGCTCGCGGAGAAGAACGGCGCGCTTCGCGCTGGCTACGACCGCCTCGTCGCGCAAGGCGTCAAGAACCTGTACTACGTGAAAGGCGACAAGCTCCTCGGCGACACCACCGAGTCCACCGTCGACGGCACACACCCCACCGACGTCGGATTCATCTCGTACGCCGATGCCATAGAACCGGTTCTGCGGAAGGCGCTGCGGTAAGCAACGCACCAGCCGCTGACCAAACGACGCCCGGCGGGAACGTATTGATAGGATTGGGCGACGGGTTCCCGGAGGACGGTGTATGCAGTACGCAGGCGACTGGATTCTTGAGCAGTGGATTAACACGCGCGATCCAGAAGCGTTCAGGGCCATCGTACAGCGCCATGCCGGAATGGTGTACGCCACCTGCGCGCGAATTCTGGGCAATTCCCACGAAGCGGAAGACGTTGCCCAGGAGTGTTTCGAGATCTTCATCAAGGCGCGCCGTCCCCTGTGGAAGAAGTCTCTCGGAGCCTGGTTGCATGGCGTCGCGACCAATCGCTGCCTCAAACGTCTCGAATCGGAAGGCCGCCGCAAGCGGCGCGAGGTTCGCTTTGCCGGCCAGTCCGATCGTGGCGACGAACCTGAATGGGACGACGTATACGCCTACGTCGACGAAGCGCTTGCGATGTTGCCGGATGACTTGCGCATCCCTGTCACGGCGCACTTTCTGGAAGGCAAGACCCACGAGGCCGTCGCGTCGGAGTTGGGCATTTCACGATCCGCCGTTACCCAGCGCATTCACCGCGCGCTCGATCAAATGGGAGCGATACTCAAGAAACGCGGCCTACCGACTTCGTCCGTAGCGCTTGGCGCGGCATTGTCAGCAAGTTTCGCCGAGGCCAACGCCATACCCGCTACGTTGACCGCGACCTTAGGAAGACTCGCACTCTCCCAATCCGCGGAAGCCGCGACGCTGATAGGCACGGTCCAATCGCTAACGGGAATCTGGGCCTCAAGCAAAACCGTGCTGGCCGCGGCTGTGCTCGTCGGAGTTGTCCTTGCTTCGTGGTTGGCATACAACCGCATGGGTGAAGAGAAGCCCCCGGTAACTCGCGCCGCGGTTGACACCGGCGGCCTTCTCCATGTCGCTCAAGACGACACAACCGAAATGAAGACACATCTCTCTCAGGAAAGCACGGACGCAGGCACACTATCCGTTGAATTCGTCGATGCAGATACCGGCCAATCCGTAGGTCCGGTGGAGTTCAGTGTGATTGCTGAAGAGGAACGCGGCAAAGAACAGCCAAAACTGAAAACGGACGAGAACGGACTCTTCACAGGTTCCTTTCCTGCACGTGAGTACCTAGCATTCCCGCGCGAGGGACCGTATGTACTTCTGGGCGGAGCACCGCAATTCGAGGCCGAATACGGATCGGGACTTGTCCGATTCAATATAGAGTCCGGCCAAACAACATCCGTTCGCATGAAGATCGCGCGTGGAGCGGAAGTTTCGGGGCGTGTGATTCAATTGGAGAACGGTCTTCCCTTGGAGCGGCTCACCGTGTTTGCAATGATGAAACTGCCAAGAGGGCACATGCTATGCCGTGGGACCTTGGGGCGCACCGATGAAGACGGGCGTTTCCGGCTTGAGGGCCTTCCTCTTGGAGAATTCGCGGTCGCCTGCTGGTTAAAGAAGGGGGGAGGCCGCGAAGAAATACCAGTGACCGTAGCGCGCCTTGGCGAAAAATTGGATGGCGTCAACTTCCGGATTTCGCTCGGCGCAACGGTCTCAGGGAGAGTGCTGGATCGATCAGGGCAGCCTATAGCAGATGCGGAAGTGCGCGGCAGTGCGCGCAAAGGACAATTGGAGTTTATTCCCCGAAGCACGAAAGCCGACGCAAATGGTGACTTCACCTTCTATAGGTTCATGCCCGGTGGAACGTTGTTTCTTCAGGCCACACTCGGAACTGACCTCAGTGAGATTGATGGCCCGAGAATGTTGACGCAGGAAGGCCTTTCCGGTGTCATCTTGAAACTAGAGCCCGGCGCTGCGTTGTCCGGCACACTTGTTGACAAGAATGGCCTTCCTGTTGCCAACGCTCAGGTAGCGGCCACCTACTTGCGCGAGAACTTTCCCATTAATGGCAGAAGTGACGAGCGAGGGGTCATCTTCAATGATTTCGGCAATGGACCGTCAATCACGACAAAGGCCGATGGCGCGTTCGAGCTTACGGGTCTCATGCCCGGCGTATACGGATTGCAGGCAAGTCCGCCGAGTAGCGCGCATGCCCCCAATCCATATTTTACGCAGGTACTCAAACGGATCGTTGTTGGCAAAGGCGAGGCCATTCAAGATATTCGCATTGTCCTGGGCCGTCCCGAGGAAACGGGACTTGCCATCTCAGGACGCGTTGTGGATCAAGAGGGAAATCCCCTGGAAAGCGTACGTGTTTATGCCGAAGTTATCGAGACTCCCCCTGAATTGGACGGATACACAGCATATTCGGATGCCGATGGTACATTTCGTATCGTGGGACTATCCGAAGGCGAGTACACCGTCACAGGAGATCTTTCCGGATTTGCTCCGTCACAAATTCATATGATCCCTGCCGGAAGCGATGAGATAAAGCTCGCGTTGTCAATGTACGCAACTATTAGAGGTCGCGTCGTGGCCGCGAGCGCAGGTGATTCCGTTGTTGATTACCGCGTAGTCCTTGAGAGGGGAGACCAGGCAAGCTGCGGCGAGATGCTCGATGAGCGTGGTATTTTCAACGTGGATAACGAGGGTGTCTTCAGTTTCGACAAGGTCGCATCCGGTGACAACACCCTCTTCGCGTGCGCTCCGGGTTACGAGGTTGCCCGAAGAGTAGTGCGAGACGTCCGGCCCGGGCAGATGATCGACGACGTTGTAATCAACCTTGAACGCGCCGATCCCATCGAGGGAATCATAGTCGACACAGCAGGCAATCCGTTGCCTGGAGCGAAGGTCTTCGAAGGTTCTGTACGGATAGACCTTCAAGAGATCGGCATACAGAAGCCGATCACCGTGTCTCATCAGGATGGCACGTTCCGCATTGAGAGTCCGCCACCCCCACCCCTCGGCAATCTGTATTCCGCCTACACTCCCGGTTATGCCGTTGGGGCCGCGAAAGTGTCGCAGGATGGATCCAACGCGCGCCGCGTGCGAATCGTGCTGGAAAAAGGCGGCGGAACAATCGAAGGCCGCGTTACGATGTCCGGCGCACCCATCGCGGACCCAAGCATCCGAATCAGGGTGTGGGTCGACTATCCCGATGCGCTGGCGGGCCACCTTGGTGAAGCCAAGTATGGCAATGACGGCAGCTACCGGTTCGCGAACGCACCTTCGGGACGAGCCACGCTGACCGCCGAGCTGGAGTTGCCAGGCGCACAAAGAGACTCACGCGCCCTCACGCGCGATGTACAGGTCGAAAACGGTAAGGTGATGGTGGAGGACTTTGACTTCGCCGAACTCTCCGGAACTCTCTCCGGCACTGTGTATCTCAATGGCATCCCCAACAACTACGCGTGGGTCACTACGCGCTGGCAAACACCGTCGGGGGAAACACGACGCGCCACCGCAATAACCAATACGAACGGCGCTTATTCACTAACGGGACTTCCTTCTGGAACCTTGGAGGTGGAGGTATCCGGTAATCTCGGGCCCGGAGAAAGGATGAACAAGACGTTCTCGGTCACAATTGACGAGAGCGGCACAACCCAGCGGGATTTCGCTATAGAATAAGACAGCGAGTAGTAACTCCTGCGCGGCTACTGGATGTTATGCACTCGGGAACAATCCCGGCGATTATGGCATAACCCTCCGAAAGCCTTATGCTCATGCTCCGTTCGTTTCCTCAAGCCTTCGCGGTATGTAGGTAGAACCTGAGCAAGGGAGGGGGCCATGAGTGCTTGCATCGTGTGTTTGATTCATTGCGCGTTGCTCACGGCGGGACAACAGACTAAGTACTATGCGTATGACGTCGTGGAGGACGAGCACGGCGTCATCGCGCCGTGGTACCAGGGCCAGAACGGGCAGTTCGATTACCGGGTCCGCATCGCGGCGGAAACACTCAAACGTTATCCCTGGACCAAAGGCGACAGCGGCTATCCACCTACGCCCGAGTTTGTCTTCAACGGCACGTGGCGCATCGCGCCCGATGGAACAATCACGGTGCCCCCGCTGCGCGATTGGGACAACGGCGATTGGGGCCAGCGTTCCGCGTACACCTTGTCTGGATTCGTGGACTATTACCGTTACTCCGGCGATCCCGCAGCCATCGCGCTCGTCACGCTACAAGCGGATGCCCTGCTCGACACATGCCTAACCAGTTCCGATCATCCCTGGCCCCTATTCCCTATCAGCGTGCCGAACCGAGGAATACCCTATGGCCAGGCATCTCCTCAGGGGTTCATGCAACTCGATATCGCCGCGGAGATGGGACTCGGATTGTTGCGCGCGTATCAACTCACGGGCAACGCGCGCTGGTTTGATGCCTGCAAACATTGGGGCGATCTGTTGGCGAAGA
>JAIBAQ010000308.1 GCA_019695095.1 Candidatus Hydrogenedentota bacterium | reverse complement strand
GATCCCGTGATCGGGGAGCCGGATGAGCGAATCCTCGTTGTGTTTGCGTTTACGGCCCGTGTCCGTGCACTCGGCCGACTCGAGGTGTGAGAACTTCATGTCCGGGCAGGAGCTTAATGAGGCGGGCGCGGGACGGCCACATCAAAAAGCGAGTGATCGTGTGGCGACGGGACTCCCGCCTGCAACGCTATCGTAGCACTGCGGGCAGGTCATCCCGTGCCTGTTGTACCTGCCAATTGAGCACGTCGGGCCGTGCGGCCAAG
The DNA here is from genome assembly GCA_019695095.1 of Candidatus Hydrogenedentota bacterium. NCBI lineage: Bacteria > Pseudomonadati > Candidatus Hydrogenedentota > Candidatus Hydrogenedentota bacterium. Next base: position 4,492 of record JAIBAQ010000308.1, on the reverse strand, counting down.
AAACAACTCAATCTCCATTCCTCCCAGATCGCGACGATTCGTCCCGGGATGCTCGGCGAAGAAACGCCGCACCCAACTCAGGCAAAATGGAATGTTTTTCTCTTTCCCGCCCGCCCGCCTGAGCTCGTCCACGTAACCATCCGGCCATTTTGGATCAAGATCCGCAGGCGCGGCCACCCGCCTCCCGCCCTGAGGCATATCAGCCCTCCATGGATAATCCGATATGCTTCAAGATTGTGTGCAACCGACGCGTTTGCAATGCTGATTTGCGAAGAAGGCGCCCGCGATGGTCTGTGTGGCGCTGATATTTGCGAGGCATAATAACTGTTGGCTCTGAAGCTTGATGGATGAACACATGATGCAGCAGTGGATCGCAGCTAATGTAAAGTGGGTCGTTCCAGTACTACTCATTTTGCTCAAGATCGGACTGAAGACCCTTGTTGCCTCTCCGTTCAAGGGACTCGAAATGTGGAAGGCCATTCTCCAATTGCCCGTGGATGTGGGTTTTCTCTCAATTTCGTTTCTTGGCGCCGCACTTCTCCTCAATCCCGACCGCGGCCCGGTACTCTATCCGACGATACTTCTCTTTCTCGTTCTCATGCTTGTCAGCGTCCTATTGTGGAAATTGTCACCTACAGACGTCGGCAAGAAACCCGTTTTCACGGCGCTTGGTTTGGCGTGTCTCAACGCACTGCTCACTGGGTGGATGCTCGCAGCCGGTCTAGCACTGATGTAGGAGAATGGCATGAATACAAATATTGACCTTTTGATGACGCTGATGGTGATCTTGGCGATTGTCGTAACTCCTTTAGTTTATATAGCTCTTCGGCTTATCCGACTTGCAGAAAAGAAGACCGACTACGACTCAGACAAGTACAGACTCTCAATTGAAGACCAGATTGCGGGATTGTCAAAACAGTTGACGTACAGCTCAGAGCGCTTTGAACGCGTCAACCATCTACTCCTCGATAGCCAAAAGGCAGCAAGCGGACGGATGACCGCATCATCCGGCCCAAATGTCTTCCTAAGGGAAATGGGAGTAGATACTGACATATCAATCGACAATGATTTCGTTTTCGTCTTGACCCCATTTCACCCAGAATTCGCTGATTCGTATATTGCAATCAAAGAAGCGGTCATGAGCATGGGGCTCAGATGTTCGCGCGGCGATGATGTTCATATGTCATCGAACATTCTTCAGCACATTCTCCAGGAAATCTGCCGCGCGCGTCTCATTGTAGCTGACATCACAAGTCGGAATCCCAACGTGTATTATGAACTGGGAATTGCCCAAGCACTCGGCAAGCCTGTACTTCTGATTGCCCGCAACACGAAGGATCTTCCATTCGACATCAGCACATGGCGCGTACTTGTTTATCATTCCTTTACTGACCTCCAGCAAGGATTGAGAAAATGGCTCACTCAAACACTTGCCAGAAGAAAGGAGTAGAAACCTGAGCCAACTAACGAGTTGAGCTTATCGGGAACCCACGTGCGCGGTTTCCCGAACGCTCACCCGTGACGTTGGCAGTGTAGATGAAGAACAATGAGCACTAAATGGAGACACCATAATGATAAAGATTCCCCTTGATTGGCGCCTGTGGCTCGGAACTCAACCCGAATACGGCATGGGCTATCAGCACGGCCGCGTCAAGCTGGCTTCAGGCAGTTGGCAACTGGGTTACATATTCAACGGCGCTACTTTCGCTACGAGCGCAGAGGTCGCTACGTTGCCCCCAATCGAATTGGCAAGAGCCGAAGCGGCGGCGTCAATGTCTTCTATAACCGTCACACAGGTGAGTCTCATAGCTCGTCCAGCGGAATCGCTAAAGGGAGTCCGGCGCATTAGCGCAGCACTTCTTAATCGGATGCAGAAGTCTGGTGACTATATTGCGCTGAGCGCAGCAAACAGCGTCAATCAAGGGGCTAAGGACGCGCCCGTTACAGAAACTCTAGCCGGTGAACTCTTCAAGCGGTTCAGTGCTTATGTGGATGACTTCAAGATCACGGCAAAACGCGGTCTAAAACCCGGCACGTTTGCGACAACAGACGCTGACGCAATGAATGTTCTGACGGGGCGCGACGCAATTTCGCGGTATGCGTTAGAGAATAAGCAATCAGCGAATAAGAGATTTACGATATCACCGTTAGCAAAGACCAGATTGCAGCAGGGTATTGTGCAACCCGCCTATGGGGAAGTGGGCGGAGGAGTCGAAGTCATATTTGTCGATGGCACAGCAGATGGCAGCGTGTCGCAGCCAGATATCTTGCCGGAATAGCCAGCCGTGAGAATCCATTTGCCAGAAACGTGGCGGAATAGATTGGGCGATATGCCGGAATCCTCAATGGGCGCGCAGCATGTCGATATTGTGCTCACGAATGGCCATATTCTTCGAAATGTGTCCGTCTTCAATGGGGAAGACTGTGAATCCATGGAAGACTTTGACCCCAAAGACATCACATCAATCGTAATTCACAAAGAATGAAGGTGCCAACAATCGGCTCGTGCTTACCCTCCACCCACGGCGCGGCAGCTGCGTACGCACCTGCCGCGCCGCGAGTTCCGGGCAGCACAGCCGTGACGTTGGAATGTGATGAAAACGATAGTGAACATCTTCCGGCTGATCTTCTACCTAATGGTTGCAGTCATAGCCGTATGGATAGGATCGGAAGTGAATTACGCACGACGAATCAACCCAAAGGGCAAATTCGGCACACTTCAGGAATACCTGGCCAGACATCCTGACACGACTCGGATCTACAAAACCGAAAAGAACGGGAATCAATACATCATCGCCCACGGCAAGGTGGACGCACCTCTCGCCCTTCCTTCAAGTCCACCGGCCTACGTCTTTGACTCATCAGGCAAGCTGATTGACTGGGCGAAAGACCCGGGAGACAACTCCAACTTCCAAGACAAATGGCGATCGGATAAACGAGAAGCAATAACGAGAAAAGAAATAGAAAAGACATTCCAACCAGCGGGTCGAGCGGACGGTTCACCCGCGGCGGGCGAACCGTCCGCTCACCCGTAACGTTCGGCAACGAGAGGGCACAATGAAAGTATTCATCAGTCATTCCAGCACGGATAAATGGATCGCACGACGGATATCGACGGACCTCGTGGGGTACGGGGTCGAAACGTTTCTCGATGCCAAGGACATCAAGACCGGCGATCCCATTGACGAAACTATCAGGACGCATCTGTCGGCATGCGACCATCTCCTCCTTCTCCTCACACCAGCGTCGGTGAAAAGCCACTGGGTCCTTATGGAAGTCGGGGGTGCGATGGCGCTCGGAAAACGTATAGTCCCAATCCTCATGCACCTCGGGGCCAACGATATCCCGGATCCTATCTCAAAACATCTTGCGAGAGACATCAATGATATCGAGGCTTACTATGCCGAGGTGAGCGTAGGCAGCAGCAAGAAGGCACAGCCCGTCCTTGAGAAGGCGGAAAAGATGCAGAAGTCTGCTTCCCCGCTCTCTGTTGGAGACACCGTGCGGTTGCCCCCATCTGCACAACCCAAAGCAGATCGGCCTGGCAGGAAGTTCCACATAAACTGGATTGAACCGATGAACGCCCACGTCGGCAAACTTGCGCGAATAACTCAGGTGGACGACGACCAGTCTGCTCATCTTGATATTGACGGTGGAACGGCATGGTGGGCTTTCGAGTGGCTCGAGAAGGTCAAATAGGCCGAACAACACACTGGTGGGTATTCTCGCTCCGCTCGAAACCCACAGTTTGGGCGTTCGGACTCCTGAAGATGAAGACGATTGAATATCCGATGAGTCTGCAATGGGTAGGCACGATGCAATGCCCCAAATGCCATAAGCTGACACTTGCCTGGCAATCAAGTGGCATGAGCCAGTGCTGCCCCCATTTCTACTGCGACCGATGCTCCAACGTGATTCACAGGCAGGCAGACTATGCCAAGATCTACAACGGCATCTCCGACGCCATCCTACACGAAATCGCCCAAAGCCTTCCGGATTGCCCGTGCGGTGGCAGATTCAAGCCAGGCGCAAATCCGAAATGCGTACACTGTGGCGCGGAGTTTCCGCATCAGTCACCGCCATTGAAGCGTCTCAACGATCCACACATGATCGTTGTGGATGGAGCCTGCGTATTCAGTGATGAGAACGAGCCATACCAAGTGAAGATCGTGGAGAAATGAAAGGTCCGAACAAGGGGGTGGTGCTTATTGGCGACCCGCGGCGGCTCGCCAAACGCATCCCCGGACGTTCGGCGACAGCAATGTGTTCACTCACGGAAGGAATCCTGCAATGAGCTATGTTATCCGCACTTGCCTCTGGTTCCGCGACGGACGTGGCCAGGAGGCCGCTGAGTTCTACTGCTCTCTGATCCCGGGAAGCCGGATCGACAAGGTCTTCCATGGCGACGCCGGACATGGCGCGTTTTCGGTCATCGACTTCTCGCTGGGCGGGGTACCGTACCAGATTCTCGACGCCGGACCGATGTTCACGC
>JAIBAQ010000307.1 GCA_019695095.1 Candidatus Hydrogenedentota bacterium | reverse complement strand
GTCGCCCGGCTCAGAAGGCGCAGCCGAGTAATGTCACTGTCCGAATAGAGCCTCCGATTGGTTGGCGTTCGAGTAGGGCATACCGCTGCATAACGTCGTTCCCACATCCGGATTACGTGTGGCGTAAGTCCTGTGCGTAGAGCGACGACTTGGATCGGGTGTTGGCTCTGATGTTGCATACGGTCCCACTTATAACACGGCTGTATAATAATTGTCCAGAAAATATGAACTAGTGAAAAATTTTTACAAACTATTCTAATAAAACAGCTTATACAAATTAAGCACGGTCAAATCCAAGCTAAAACACCATTCGTTGTTCTTAAATTTCCGCTTTCACCGGAATTTTTGCACAAATCCAGGAGTTTTATTAGACAAATCTGAGACAAACAGTGTACAATCTGGCGTCAACGATGTGGAGGAGCGGTTTCATGGGTATCTCACCTGCAATACAACGCGCGTCCCAAACGCTAATGGCTGCTCGGGAATCGCTGTATGCCGCCCTCCTCAATATTGCGACCCCTCACTGCGCGTCCTGGGGAAACCAAGCTTGCCACGCGGCAACACATGTGCTGTCGCCTGCGCTTGTAGCCCTCCCTCCCCAGATGCCCCTCCCCAAGCGTTGTCGGCAAGCTTGGTCCCAGGCCGCGCAGATCTCCATAAACAACCCTTGGCTGCTCAAAGCGGGTCGTCGTATGAATCCGCGGTAGCTTTGCTGTGGCGCGGGCGTTGCCCGCATACTTGACGCAACGCAATTCAGGTGGAATCCCGAGCAAGAGCTCGGAGGACGTGCATGACACTCGCCCAAAGGCGAGTAAGCTGCACCATGGTGACAAAATGAGAATAAGCAAGCGCTGCAAGCATGACCACATCTGGAACGAAGCGGCATGGGCTGCCCAGGAGCATCGCATGCGTACGCAAGTGCTTCAAGCACCCGATGAAGAATCGGCCTGGCGAATCGTCGTGAGAGAATCGCGTACGGTTCTTCAGACCTACAGCTCAAGCTTCTTCGCTGTCACCCGCTTCCTTCCTGCCCACAAACGCGCTCAGGTTGAAGTCATATACGCCGCCGTACGGTATCCCGACGAAGTGGTCGATACGTTCCCGATCTCCGTCAACGCAAGAGCTGCCCGATTGAGAACCTGGCGGGAAGGATATGAGCGCGGACTCGAAGCCGAGTCCATTCAGTCCGCGGTTCGCGCTGGCGTGCCCTGTTTCGTGGCTGCCTTAGCGCGCGTGGTCCGGGATTGCGGCATTCCTCATGAGCATTATCGTGCCTTTCTGAACGCCATGATGCGCGACGTTTACCCGCAGCGCTACCAGACACTCGACGATCTGATCGACTCATACATCTACGGAAGCGCAATCGTCGTGGGCTACTTCTTGACCCACGTCTACGGATCTTCTTCACCATGCCAGTTCGATCGGGCCCTCAATGCCGCCCGCGACCTGGGCATCGCGCTTCAACTAACCAACTTCTGTCGCGACGTAACCGACGATCAGCGGCGAGGCAGGCAGTACCTTCCACTAGACGTCCTGATGAAAGAAGGTCTGTCGTGCGTCAACACCGCGGACACCAGTCAGCATGCCGCTCTCAATCGCGTCATTCGCGAAGTCGGCTTCGTCGCCAGAGACTATTACCGCCGTGCATTGGCGAATCTCGACGCGTTCCATGCGGATAGCCGCATTGCGATTCGCGCATGCATCGACGTATACGGCCAATTGAACGACCGTATCTGCTCCAGCCCCAACGGCCTTACCCATCGCGAGTCCGTTCCCCTGTCCCAGAAGTTCCGCGTTCTCCCCACCAGCAAATACTGGCGACTGCCGCTGGCATACCTCGGCTGGTAAATGAACAGAACATGAATACGCAAACTGCATCGAACGAAAAGCGGCCGGTAGCCATCGTGGGCGGTGGACTCGGAGGGCTTAGCGCGGCCATTCACTTGCGCCTTGCGGGTCATCCCGTCTCAATCTTTGAGGCCAACAGCCGCGTCGGAGGCCGGGCAAACCTCCTGGAAATGGATGGCTTTCGTTTCGATACCGGCCCTTCACTTCTGAACTACCCTTGGGTCTTCGAAGAGCTTTTCGCCGCCGCCGGAAAAAAGCTGAGCGACTACGTAAACCTCTTGCCAGTAGATCCTTCCGTCGGATTCGCATGGCCCGACGGTACTCAGTTCACGCTCTCCAGCAATCTGGAACGGCTCCTGGACGAGTGTGAACGCCTGGAACCCGGATCGCGCCCCCAAGTTCTTGCCTGGATGGGCGACGCGACAATCAAATACAACATTGCATTTTCAAAGCTCGTAAACCGCAACGCAGACTCGCCTTTGTCCTGGATCGGTGCGCTGTCCCCGCGCGAAATGTCCTATCTCGCCGTGTGGCGCTCTCTATACAGTGAACTGGGACGATTCTTCAAAAGTCGATACATCAAAGAAGCCCTCGGGTCGTACGGCATGTATTTGGGTGGCTCGCCGCACGACCTGCCGGGCTTCTTCTCGATCCTACCGTTCGGTGAACTGGCATATGGCCTCTGGCTTCCGCAAGGCGGCGTCTACGGATTGGTGCAGGGCATCGAACGGCTGGCGCGAGAAATGGGAGTAGAAGTACATACCCAGCGCCGTGTACGCGCAATACATACCGCTCATGGGTGTGTCTCTGCGCTTGAGTTCGAAGATGGTGAGCAGAACCCCTTCCCTATCATCGTTTCGAACGTTGACGTGCCCACCACCGACAGCTCCCTGCTCCGCGCAAACGGGCAATCGAAGCATTTCGCTAAGAAGACTCGCCGCATACGTATGACGTGCGGCGTCATGACCTACTATTGGGCCGTCAAAGGCAAACTGGACTCGTTGCGTCACCACACGATCTTCTTGCCCAATGACTACCGCGGGGCTTTCGATGACCTCAACCGGCGTAAACAGATTCCACGCGACCTTCCCTTTTACGTCAGTCTTCCCTCGGAGACCGATCCCAGTCTAGCCCCTCCGGGGGACTCCTGCGTATTCGTGTTGGTCCCGACTCCACTACTGAGCGAAATGCCCGATGCGGACTGGTCTCAAGAAGCCGAGCGCATTAAAGAGAAGGTTCTGAACCGCCTACAGGCAGAAGGCGTGAATCTCACTCAAGATCGGATCCTCCATCAATCCGTATTCACGCCCAAGGACTGGCAAACCCAGTTCGGACTCTTCGACGGTTCCGCGTTTGGCGCTGCCCACAACCTCTTCCAAGTCGGCCCTTTTCGTCCACGCAACTACGAACCGGCAATCAAGGGCCTTTACTACGTCGGCGCCAGCACAACGCCCGGCACGGGAATGCCCATGGTTGTCCTGGGAGGCCGCTTGACCGCCGAGCGGATTCAGGCCCTTGAACATTGAACGATTCGGGAACGGCCCCCATGTGTACGTAGGCATCCATGGGTGGGCAGGTAATCACCGCACATTCGCTCCCCTCGTGCCGTACTTGCCCGTCAATGCCGCATTCTACTGTGTCGATCTTCCCGGCTACGGAAAATCACCCGCCCCCAACGGCGAATGGAACATCGACTCAATCGCTACGCAATTGGCGGAGCAAGTCGCCCAGCTACACGGCCGGCCTGTGACGCTCGTTGGATACTGCGGCGGAGGCAACCTCGCCATCTTGACCGCCGCCCAACTTGAACATGGAATCGGCCGGCTGGTGCTCATCGATCCGTTTGCCTATATGCCGCTCTACTTCCGCATCTTCACGTGGGGAGAGTTTGGTCGCCACGCCTACACAACGACGTTCGCGAGTCCCATGGGGCGCTGGTTTACCAACGCCGCCCTGCGCAAGAAGCGCTCCGGGAAGACCAGCCTGACCCAAGCCTTCGAGAAAGTTGACCACGAACTGACCCTGCGCGCTATTCGCGGATTTGCTCGCTTTCCTTCTTATACAACGTTTCGTGATTTACACATCCCTGTGGACTTGGCCTACGGCGCGCACTCTTTCAAAGCGGTCAAAAGATCCGCCGAACTTTGGAGGAATGTCTGGCCGCATGCCCGTCTGCATGAATTAATCGGCGCCGGACACAGTCCAATTGTTGAGGCAACAGCCCAGTTGAGCAAAATTGTGTTCGACGTGAACGCGTGACTGGTCCGCGCATTACGGACTCGACACGGCGCGAATTCGCACGTATAGTGTGCCCCGAATTCCGAGGCTCTCCGGCCACTGGAAGCCGGCCGCCTTCGAATCCTCAATCAGGGCGCTATACAAGGGAATCCTGTTCATGCGTGTGTCGATGTTTTGCCGGTTGTTGCTTGTCATAAGCATTGCCTCGTCTGCATTGGCCGGCGCGAATAGCGCCAATCAAGCCAAAGCGGACGATGCGCGTGTGAAGATGCAGCAGAGCTCGGCTGCTTCGGGTGAGTCTTCGGAGGAAGCCGAAGTTATGCCATCGAATCGCACACAACGCGCCGTCGCCGATTTGGCGTGGGCGGCCGAGTTCACCCTGGAAGATCAATTCGGGAAAGCCCATACGTATGCCTTTCCCAAGGACAAAGTCAGCGTGTTGCTGTTCGCGGATCGGGAAGGTTCGGAGCAGATAGAAGGTTGGGTCCGGCCTCTCTACGACAAATACCGCAATGCGATCGACGTGGACGGTGTCGCCCTCTTGAAAGGCGTCCCCGAATGGATGCGCGGGACCGTCCGCTTCTTGTTCCGGAAGCAAGCAGCACATCCGGTCATGATGGATTGGACCGGCGAGACAACCGAGCAATTCGACTGTCGCGCCAAAGTCGCCAGCGTCTTTGTAGTCGACACCCA
>JAIBAQ010000306.1 GCA_019695095.1 Candidatus Hydrogenedentota bacterium | reverse complement strand
CCCGCGACTCCCGAACCCAGCAGCATGCGGCGCGACAAGTCGAGCGGCGCAACCTCCTGTTTCTTCCACGGTGGGAAGAGTTCGAAGGTGCCCGCTCCCCAGTTGCAGCGCGCCGCGCAGTTCAGACACATCATGCATTCGGAAGGCTGCCATTCTTCAGGCTTGTCGGGGTCCGCCGCACCCTGACAGTTCGTCTTGCAGAGGCCGCATTGACGGCAGTCTTCCGCATTCTTCACGAGCCGCACCAGCGGCCTGCGCGCAAACAACCCCAGCATCGCGCCCAGTGGGCAGAGGTACCGGCACCAGAAACGCTTGCGCACGAGGTTCAGAAGCACTATGGCCGCGAATATCGCGACGATTAGCGTGCTTCCTTCAAATGATTGTCTGGATTCGATGAACACGTGCTTGCGAAGGAATTGATACACGGGTTCCGTTAGGCTTGTTACATGGACGGGTCCTGCGTGCGGATCCGCGTGGTAGATCGCCGTCGCCCCTTCTTCGACCGCGTACTGTGTGCCCGGAAGCAGGGCCGTTGCCGTGCTGCGATACAGAATGGAGAAGGGGTCCAGATAGCCGATAGCGTGCGATCCGAAGAGGGCCATTACGAGCATCGCGGCGAGAATGTAGTATTTTGTGCGATGCCAGGGCGTCCATTGCTCGGTGGATACGAGCACGTTCGCAGGTGGCTTTCGAAGCGCGCTCATCATGGTGTTGATGGTGCCCAACGGACAAATCCACCCGCAGAACACGCGCCCAAATAGCAGCGTCAACACGAGCGTTGCGCAGGCAAACAGAAGGGCCAGCGGAAGTGCGTGCGCGGCGAGGGCCGTTGCCGCCATCACGAGCGGGTCGAAAAGAAAGAACCCTCCGAGCAACGCGCTCGGTTGTCCCGATTCGGGGTGGCGCGCCGCCACGAGGGTCCACAGGAAGAACAACAAGAATCCGCCCTGAGACGCCCGCCGGACCCAGCGCACTGCTTTGATCCGGCTTTGGTATGTCACGCGACCGTCAGCTCCTTCGGATTAAGGGACTTGTAGTCCATCGTTCCCAGTCCCGCTGCCTGTCCAGCCACCACCGACGAGATATCTTCGGGTTTGAACTCAAGCAGAGTAGCCCCGAACGCGTCCAACGCGACGATGTCCGTGCCCGCGGCAACGGTGTCCATTCGCTTCACGTCGGCCGGATTCCCCCCGGTCGGGCCATTTGCAGTCAGAATTCGAATCGCATCCACGACGCACAGACGTGGCTTCATGAATTTCGTAATGTCGCACAGACAATCCGAAAGGTTCTGATGCCACTTCTGACGGTCGTTGGCTATCCCCATGTAGTTCTTCATGCACAGGGTCATCTTCGCGATGCTGTGCGTCTTCACCACCGGCGCGTTAATCACAAGGTCCGCCTCAACGATCTCCGGGTATACCGGCCAATTCTTGAGGATTTTGCCCCCTACATTCATCTCGCGGAAGCGCGACTCGTCCAGGAACACGATTTCCGCCCCCGCCTTTTCGGCTGCGTCCGCGATGCCGCTGCTCTTGTAGGCAAGCTTTGCTTCGTGGCACGGGAAGTCCCCAACCTTCACCTTTCCCGCCCCCGCCTCAAAGCACATCTTCACCAATGTCGCAATCACGTCCGGGTTCGTGTTCGCAGCCAAATCCGGCGTCCTGTCCCACGCCATATTTGGCTTCATCCACACCACGTCTCCACTCTTAACGAAACGCTTCATTCCCCCAAGAGCCTCAATGGCCTGCGTCGTCAACTGCACGGCCATCGCTTGGATCGCCTCCGCCTCCTGCGGCGAAGTTGTGCATCGTGCGATTGCCATGGACGCCGGCTCGGCCGCTTGGCCGAGTGCACGCGGTCCTACCGCCAGCGCGCCGCCCGCCGCAGCCGTCAACTTCAAGAACCCTCGACGTGTCTGCATGCCTTTCGTCCTCCTACTGTGTCTCGTCGGAAGCGACGCCGACCGCGTTTACCCCCGGCCGGCGTCGAAATCTATCGTTCAAAGCACATCCGTTCGTGTGCGAAGAAAGCGCAAACCCCGTGCCAGCGCAGTCTTTTGAAGGTGCTGGTCTCAAAACAAACAGTTCCAATACCTTACGACGTGGCAGAATGTCTTATGCATGGACACAGACCATCTTTTAGGACACTCCTGTCCCGAGCACTATTCACACCTGTCCTGAGAGGCTGCCCCAATAGTGTTTCCGAGCTGCTGAAGGTATGGCAGGTCACCCCCAATTCACCCCCGGACAATTTGTCCCCGGACTCTTGACACGGCCAGTGCCATATGGTAGCATTGCCGGTTGTTAGCACTCGACACCCAGGAGTGCTAACACTATCCCGCTAACTATAACCGGGTCAAAAGGTTTTTAGAAGGAGATTTGCACTATGGCCAAACAATTGGCGTTCGACCAGGAAGCCCGCGCGGCTTTGATTCGCGGAGCCGATGTGCTCGCGAATGCCGTCAAAGCGACGCTCGGTCCCAAGGGACGCAACGTGTTGCTTGAGAAATCGTTCGGCGCTCCCAACATCACCAAAGACGGCGTTACCGTCGCGAAGGAAGTCGAACTCAAGAACCCCTACGAGAACATGGGCGCGCGCATGGTTCGCGAAGCCGCGACCAAGACGCAGGACGTCGCCGGAGACGGCACGACGACTGCGACCGTTCTTGCCCAGGCGATGCTTCATGAAGGCCTCCGCCACGTGACCGCCGGCGCAAATCCGATGCACCTTAAGCGCGGCATGGACAAGGCCATGGAAGCCGTTGTCGAAGCCGTTAAGGCCGCCAGCAAGAAGGTTCGTAACAGCGACGACATCACGCACGTGGCCACCATCTCCGCCAACGGCGACAAAGAGATTGGGCAGATGATTGCCGAAGCCATCGCGAAGGTTGGAGAAGACGGCGTCGTTACCATCGAAGAGGGCAAGGGCCTCAATAGCGAGCTGGAAATTGTCGACGGTATGCAGTTTGACCGCGGTTTCCTGTCGCCGTATTTCGTGACCTCGCCCGAGAATATGACAGCGACTCTTGAAGACTGCTACGTACTTGCGTACGAGAAGAAGATCAGCTCTCTCAATGACATCGTCCCGCTGTTGCAGCAGACTGCCCAGAGCGGCAGGCCATTGCTGATCATCGCCGAGGACGTGGAAGGCGAAGCTCTCGCGACGCTCGTCGTGAACCGGTTGCGCGGCATTCTCAACGTGTGCGCCGTGAAGGCGCCGGCGTTCGGCGATCGCCGCAAAGAAATCCTGCGCGACATCTCGATTCTTACGGGCGGTACGTACATCTCCGAAGAGCTCGGCACGAAGCTTGAGAACATCACGCTGAAGGATCTCGGTAAGGCCAAGCGCATCGAAGTGAACAAGGACAACACGACGATCGTCCAGGGTGGTGGAAGCAAGAAAGAGATTCTTGCCCGTTGCGAAACCATCCGCAAAGCCATCGAAGCGACCACGTCGGATTATGACCGCGAAAAGTTGCAGGAACGTCTTGCGAAACTCGCGGGCGGCGTTGCGGTGATTAAGGTTGGCGCGGCCACCGAAATCGAGCTCAAGGAGAAGAAGGCCCGCACGGATGACGCCCTGAACGCGACCCGCGCTGCCATCGAAGAAGGGTTCGTTCCTGGCGGCGGTATTGCGCTTCTGGGCGCTCGCCAGGCTGCAAAGACCGTCAAACTGAAGGGCGACTTCGCCACCGGCGCCAACATCGTTTACAACGCATGCGCCGCGCCCCTGTGGCAGATCGCCGCGAATGCCGGACTTGAAGGTTCGGTAGTCGTCGCCGATGTCGAGGCATCCAAGGCGGGTGTCGGCCTTAACGCCGCGACCGGCGACATGGAAGACCTCGTCAAAGCCGGTATCATCGACCCGGCCAAGGTGCTGACCACCGCGCTTCGTAACGCCGTCAGCGTCGCGGGCATCTTCATCACGACTGAATGCGTCGTCGCCGACATTCCGAAGAAGGAGCCTGCGGCTCCCGCCGGCCCGCCTCACGGCGGTATGGGCGGCATGGGCGGCATGATGTAGTCCGTTCCCGCTGTGCCTTGAGCATAAGCGGGTTCCCATATACCCTTATCGAAGGGAGAACTCATCAGGGTTCTCCCTTCGACGCATTTAAGTCACTCCGTTGGTGTCCGGCGTGAACGCAGGGCCAAGATGCCATGATGCGGGGAATCGGCCACCTTGCTCGGGTGTTTATGACCGGGGACTCCAATGCGTATTGGATAGGCCTCGCATCGGCTCCCTCGTGACATAGGCGATAAAGGAGGTTCTTCATGAAGCATGTAGCAGCGATTACCAAGACCCCGGCCAAGGCATTTCTCGACCACCCCACGTGGTACGACAGCCTATTCGGCTTCTGGCGCGACCCGGCAGGCGTTATTGCCGCGCACAAGGGACTTGGCAAGGTCCAGGCGGTAGCCCAGGCCGACTAGTACCGCCCGGTGAAGAATTGCGGCGGCTTTCAGTTCTATCGAACGGGAAGCCGCTTTCCTTTTATCGTTGGGAGACTGGCCGGAAGAGACGGCCGGTCGTAAGAAGTGGGAAACCTGACGGTCACAGTGGGGTCGCTCACACAACGAAGAACCCTCTTGACCAGTACGCAACGAGCACATAAAATGGCTTCGAAGCAAGGCCGTTGGTACAAAAAGGAGGATTTCCATGAAGCACCTTGATGCAATCACTAAGATCCCAGCGAAGGCTCTTCTCGATCATCCCACGTGGTATGACAGCCTATTCGGTTTCTGGCGCGATCCGGCTGGCGTAATCAGCGCACATCTAGGACTCGGCAAGAAAACGATGACCGCGACCCT
>JAIBAQ010000305.1 GCA_019695095.1 Candidatus Hydrogenedentota bacterium | reverse complement strand
TGCCACACGTTAGCGTCGGGCGTATCGCAAGACTTTCTTTAACGCATCGATGACTTCCGCAAGATGTTTGTCCGTCAATTGCGGGTGTAAAGGCAGCGAGAGGACGGCGTCGGATGCGGCGGATGCGTGGGGCAAAGCGGAAGCATCGAGTTTAAGCGTCTCACGGTAAAATGCGTGCTTGTGGACCGCGACGAAGTGGACACCCGTCCCCACATTCTCCTGGCGCAGGGCGTGCGCGATTTCATCGCGTGTTTTCTTCAGCAGGTCGAGGCGCAATCTCACGATCATGAGGTGCCATGCGTGCTCGACATTGGGCAGTACCGCGGGCAATTCCAATTCTTCTATATCCGCCAGCACCGATTGATACATACGGGCGAGTCGTCTGCGGGCAGCAATGAAACCGGAGAGCTTCTTGAGTTGCTCCAGTCCGATGGCGGCGCTAACGTTGGTCATGTTGTATTTGAAGCCCGGCTGAACGACTTCGGGAGCTGCCGGTGGCGCTTCCTTGCCGTAGCGATTCCATGCGAGCGTGCTGAGGCCGTTGTGAGCCAACAAGCGCAAGGCGTGAGCTTCCTCTTCGGAGCGCAATGAAATGATGCCGCCTTCGATGGTTGTGATGTTCTTGACGGGGTAGAAGCTGAAGCATGCGGGCCCCGTGCTGTTTCCGATCGGCGTCCCATTGTACGACGCGCCCAAGGCGTGCGCGGCATCTTCGACGATGGGGATGCCATGCTTCTGTCCGAGGGCATAGAGCGCGTCCATGTCACAGGGTTGTCCAGCCAAATGGACAGGCATGATTGCCTTGGTGCGCTTGGTGATGGCTCGTTCGATCGCGGCAGGATCGACATTCAACGTGCGCGGATCGATATCTGCCAGGACGAGCTTCGCACCCATATTGACGATCGTGTTTGCCGTGGAAACCCACGTTAGCGGCGACGTGATGACTTCGTCTCCCGGACCCACACCCGCGCGTATCAGGCAGAGATGAAGTGCGGCGGTACACGAAGACACGGCCACGGCATGGGGCGCGCCGACAGTCTGCGCGAAGGCCTTCTCGAATTCAGTCACTTTGGCGCCGGTAGTGAGCCAGCCGCTGCGAAGCACATTGATGACCGCTGCCTCTTCCTCGGAACCGATGGACGGCGGAGACAAAGGGATGAAACGCGCCGTGACGGGTTCACCACCTTCCGAAACAGGGATGCCGAGGAGTTCTTTCATCCGACGAACGTTAAAGTAGATTGTATCGAACGGATCGATGGAGAGGTCTTCGAGCCAAGTGCGGATCTCGCGCGCCCCGTCTTCCACGGAAATTTCACTCTCGAAACCGATAACCCGGCGAATCTTGCCGAACTGCACATTGTAGGTCCGCTGGTCTTCGTCATCGTTAACAATGTCCAGATTGACATCGTCGAACATGCCGATGATCAGCTTGGCTAGGTCGATGATGCGGTAGTTGTTGCCGTCAGACCCGAGATTGAATACTTCGCCGCTGACCTTCGACGCAGGGGCTTCCAGCAGCATCGCGAAGGCACGAGCGGCGTCGCGTACGTGTACAAACGGACGCCACTGGTTGCCGCCGCCGAACACGCTGATGCATTTCTTGCGTGACGCCGTGGCAACCATGAGGTTGATGGCAAGATCGAAGCGCATGCGCGGCGACCAACCGAACAGAGTAGCCGGACGGGCGAACACCGGCTCAAAAGCAGGACTCTTCAGGGCTATGAGCGCCCGTTCGGATTCGAGCTTGCTCTCCGCGTATACCGAAACAGGATTGGTTGGACTCTCCTCGTCGAGCGTGTCGAAGACCCCTTTGCCGTACACGCTGCACGAGGACGCAAGTACGAAGCGCCGTACGCCGTGCTCAACGGCGAGTGCAGCGAGACTGCGCGTGCTCTCGAGATTCACGTCGAGCGCCATTTCGGGATCGAGATCGCAAGAGGGATCGTTCGCGAGGCCCGCCAGATGGACAATGCCTTCGACGCCCTCAAAGATATGCCGGTAATCGTTCACGCGGCGGATGTCGCCTTTGATGACTTCGCACTTCGCGGGCGGTCCCAGTTCCGCCGGGTCGCGATCGCCGAAGCAAAACCGGTCGAACACCCGGACATGGTGACCGCGATCGATAAGAATCTTGACCAAATGGCTGCCCAGATAGCCCGCGCCGCCCGTTACCAGTACCCGCATTCAGATGACTCCCGTCGGTTGTTCGATGAAGAACGGAGTATAGCAAGTGCGCAGAGGATTTTGGATTTTAGATTTTGGATTTTGGATTAAATAGGAAGATATGTATCTGGCTTATCGAGATTTCGGGCTTCGAGGACGGCGACGCTCTTGCGGACTGCGTTCTTGCACTTGAGGTTTCGCTTCAGCCTTTGATTGGAATTACCGCGACCGTGAGTCTTCCTACGGAGATGAGTTTCTCGCGGTCGTCGAAGATCTTGGTTTCCCACACGTGGGTCGAACGGCCCAGGTGAAGCGGACGGGCAATGCCGGTCACAAGTCCTGAATTCACCGATCGGACATGATTCGCATTGACTTCGATGCCCACGCATGTGAAATGTTCCTGATCGATGCACATGTACGAGGCCACGCTGCCCAGAGTTTCCGCGAGCACGACCGATGCGCCGCCGTGCAAGAGTCCCGCGATTTGGAAGGTCTTCTCGTGCACCGGCATGGTGGCCTTAACGAAGTCCGGACCTATCTCAGTGAAGACGATCTCCAGATGCTCCAGGATGGTGCCTTCGGAGAATCCGTTCAGAACCTCAAGAGTGAATTCGCGAGACCAAATGGGCATTTCCTTCCTTTCAAGGCGACGGTAAAGCATGCGACCCAGGCGCCCGCTAAATACCTTTCAGTGAAGCGTGCCAGTATTCTGCCGTGGAGTATGGGCAGTGTCAACGCGTCGATTGCTGGGGAGCTTCAGCGACAAGGCAATTCACGCGCACCAATGTAATTGTATTTGCCGTTGAATGGCGAGAGCACACGAAGTGTCCAGAAAGCCAGTACAGTTGGCGCGATGCAAACTTGCGTATTGACGTGGAGACGCTCTCTGTTATACTCATTATAGCAAGCAAGAAAGTGAATCTCCGTAAAGCGGATTGCCTGGTTCGATGTTGGTATGGGTGGATCGGCCAAGCATTGCGGGTTTGTGTGGGCTCGGGGGTGCGGAGGTCCTGGTGCGGTTACGGCAAATGAATTCTTGAATCGCTTTTTGCGACGCTCTGTGTATGAGACGTTCAAACAGGAGCCTGGTGTTGACGGGGCTTCGCGCAAGAAGCGGATAGGGATTCAGCTTCGTCGGGTGTTCCGTCGGAGCATTGCTTTGCGATATGTCGAACCGGTAATGGAGTCAGGTGACATAAAGGAGATTCTGTATGTCGAAGCGAGGCAGTAGAGGTTTTACCTTGATCGAGTTGCTTGTAGTTATCGCCATCATAGGCATTCTTGCCGCCATCCTTCTTCCCGCATTGGCACGTGCACGCGAAGCAGCCCGCAGGGCGTCATGCCAGAACAATCTCAAGCAGTTGGGGTTGGTGTATAAGATGTATTCAAATGAATCCAAGGGCGAGAAGTTCCCGCCGAAAGTCTCGTTGTCTTCTGCTGGCGAGATTTGTTGGATGCCGGAACCCAAGTCTATCTATCCAGAGTACCTGACTGACGCAAAGGTAACGATTTGCCCATCAGACCCGGAAGGTCTGTCGCCGCTGGAACCAAACACCGATGGTAACTGGGTAAATGACACCACAGGAGAACTAGATGTTCTGCCTGACGGTTCAGGAAAGTGGGCGGCTCAGGGCGATGCGTCGTATACATACATTGGCTTCGCTGTATTTAGCAATTCCCTGCTTCAGAATTGGCCAGGATTCCAAGCACCCACCTGGGACAGCTCTGCGCTTACGGCGTTTCCTTCTGGAGCATTAGTGCCAGTCTTTACCGAACCTGATTCGGATTTGGTTGTGGATCATCCGACACTTGGAGAAGTGACGGTTTATCGCCTTCGTGAAGGCATTGAGCGTTTCTACATTTCCGATATCAATAATCCTGCGGCCTCCGCAAAGGCTCAATCTGAGCTGCCTGTGGAGTGGGACGTACTTAGCGCTACTACGCGCGACTTTAACCATATCCCGGGAGGGTCAAATGTCTTGTACATGGACGGACATGTGAGCTACACCAAGTACCCCAGTGACAGTTTCCCTGTAACTGAGGAAATGGCTCGCATCGCAGCCAACGCCTCCTAATTCTATTAGTCCAAGAGAGTCAATCAGAGCATAATCAAATGCGAGCGCCTTCAGAGAGCAGGGCGCTCGCATTGTTTTCTGCAAGATTCAACTCGCGCGAATTGACGGCCTGATGTAGATCAATCGGCTGGAAGCACCAGGTTCAGAACGTCATTGAGGGCGCCTGCCGCAAGGTGGGCGCTTCGCTCCATTCGTGTGCACGGGCCGGATGTTCGATGCTCGAAGACTCCGAGTGGTACGCAAACCGAATGCGGAACCCGGTTCACTTGGGCAGGAAATATCTGCGTCCGTTGATCTCGATGCCGACGCCGCGAAGTTCGACGGCGATAAGGCGAGCGTCGGTGTTGGGGATGTTCTCGCCAACATAGACTTTGTTGAGGTTGATAAGGGCCGAGGGATGCGGCTGGCGTTTTGTGGAGAGACCCACCATGTTGATCTTGAGCTTGGGCAAATCCAGGCGGAGACGTTCCGATTCGCTGAGGGTGGGCAGTGCGCTGAGGTTGACCTCTTCAGAGAGGCTCTTGGCCTCCTCTCCATCGAGGGGCCTAGTCTCGGAATCGTTCGATTCTTTCTGCCTAACCGACGGTTTTGGCGGATCATCGGACCGTGACGCAACGGTATCGTTCGCAACCGTCT
>JAIBAQ010000304.1 GCA_019695095.1 Candidatus Hydrogenedentota bacterium | reverse complement strand
TCGAGGATTCCATCCGTAATCCACAATTCAGAACCGTGAACGCCGTCGTTCGCGGCAAACAGAACCCCGTTGACGCGCGAAGTGAGCCATTGGGGACGCGACGAAGCGGCGCCGGGCCTTATGTCGCACACCATACGAGTTCCAGGCCGAGTGCCATCCGTACGCCACAACTCCTCACCATGCGCCCTGTCAATTGCGCTGAAGTACATATGGCGTCCATACTTGATCCACCGACGACCAAAGGTCTCCTGAGGAGCGATGCCCCCTGCACGGCCCGAACCTATTTCGGCCACAAGCGTAGTCCCTGCTTCAGTGCCGTCGGACTTCCACAGTTCCGTTCCTCGCACACCGTCGTCGGCCGCGAAGTACAACACATTCCCAACCACGGTAAGATGCGACGGATTCGAACTGCGGGCATTACCGTTTTCGTCGGTACCGGGATTGATGTCCTTCACCAAGAACGTGCCTGACTCCGTGCCGTCGGTTCGCCACAGTTCTTTACCGTGCTCGGGCTCCGACGCGGCGAAATACAGGATCTTGCTTAATGAGACGAGCTTCGCGGGCTGAGGCTCCGTCTCCCTCGATTCCAGCGGGAAGGCAGACCCAGGCCCAGGCGAAATGTCTTTCACGAGCGCGGGACCAGTTTCGCCCAGCTTAATGCGCCACAGTTCGGCTCCGTGTTGGCCAGCGCCTATTCCATCAAATGCGATAAAGTAGATGTATCCCCAGTTCCATGTAAACTGATAGGGAAATGACCCGGATAGTCCCGGGTTAATGTCCGATATCCGACGGGTACCTGATTCTGTCCCGTTAGTTTCCCACACTTCGTATCCAGAACTTGGTTCCCAGGCTGAGAAGTACGCCTCGGACCCAGTCGACATGTACAGCCGTGGTGCGTTCGGGCAATTGGCAAAACTCTTCAGTGTGGAAACCTGGTAATTCTCGGCATTGAATAGGCAAACACTGTAAGTGCCAGGATTGCCTCCATCAAACCCAGTGAACACGATGGAGTCGAAATATCCAATGGCGGCAGTATCATTCACAAGCGATAGACCACTTGCAGGCCCTGGAGCAAGGTCAGCCAACTGCTCGAACTGCCCCCAAGATCGAAATGCGCTCAGCGCTAGAACAATAATGAACATCCCAGCCACGTGAAGAACGTTGATTCCCCTCCCCGTCCTGAATCCGATCATGGCAGATACCCCCTACTTCAGGTCTGTCGATCGCGCTTCCCCCAGAAATCGATGTGCCAGATAAGTATGAAAATCCCATGAAGCACGACGTCACTCTAGCGGAAGCAATATATAATTACAAATAAAAACTGAACCAAAATGTCATTATCTTGTTTCGCTCGAAACCAAGACGCGCTAAACTCAGTGCGATTCGGTCACTTTCCTGCCAGGACTGTCGCATCCCCAAGTGGCGCGAATCCGGTCACGCGCAGAGGGCAAATTGAAATTTTATTCGAATCGCGTAGCAATAATCTAAATTTTTCTTTACTTCGCTTCCATCCTGTGGTATATGTAGTTCATGGACGCGATGAAGCCAGTCTCCGGTTCGTGCCCGTATTGCGGCGGGGGGATGCGCACCTCGGCGATGTCCTGCCCCTCGTGCAACGTAGAGATCCGGGGGCGGTTTCGCGAAAGCCTGTTCCTGCAATTGTCGGACTCGGAACAGCAATTCCTTGAGAGTTTCCTTCTCGCCGATTTCAGCATCAAAGAATTGGCCAATCGTACCGGAATGGGGTACCAGGCAATTCGCACCCGGCTCGACAAGCTCATAGAGACCTACCAAGGCCTGCGCAATTCCGAGGATCAGAAGAAACGCATCCTGGACCGGGTGGCGCAAGGGGAAATCAGCGCGACCGAGGGGGCGCGTTTAATCAGAGGACTCGACCATGGACGCAGCTAGCGCACACATCACCTCGCTCGACCAACTCGACGCCATGCTCGCCAACGGCCACATTTCGGAGGAAGACTATGCCGTGTTACGGCAGGCCGTGGTAAGGCCTCCCAGTAATCGTATCCCGGCACAGGAGTCCGCGCGCAGGCCGCGCTGGGGCAAGTCCTGGAAGAACCGCCAAGTGGGCGGTGTCTGCGGCGGCATAGCGGAAGCGATGGAGATCGACGCGTGGACCTTGCGGCTCGTGTTCGTGGCCGCCATGCTTTTCACGGGAGGCAGCGCCATCCTTGTCTATATCCTGCTGTACTTTGTGCTGCCGTGGAAGGAGGATGAAGAGCACCTCGTGTGGCGGTTTCCGGCAGGACTCGCGATAGCGCTGTTGGTGCTGTGGCCTACCTATTTGATGATTTTGGGCAGTCAGATTTCGTCATTATCTCGAATCCTGAACTCCCGTGGCCAACAAATTCCCGCCGCAATCTCATGGTTGATTCAGACTCAGGACAGGCTCTTGACGATGAATGGAATCATCATCCAGACCGGCGTGCTCCTCGTTGTCTTGTTCCTCTACATGCTGTCTCCCCCCGACGGGAAAGTCCGGAAAATCATCACCTGGGCCGTGTGCGGCGTGCTAATCATCCCCATCGTGACGATATTGGGCGCGTACTGGAGCGAAATCGGGCGCAATTTATGAAATAGGTAAACGCGGTATTGTCGCCGCTTGACGCGAGTCGATACGTTACCGTCTGCGGCACACCAGTTCCCCTTTGCCGATGGGCACGACCATCGCATCCACGCGCGTATCGCTTAGCGCGCGGTCCAGCATGGGCTGCAACGCGGCACGATGATTGATGGCATTATCCGCGACAAGAATTCCCCCCGGTCTCAGCCTCGGAATGACCAACTCATAACAATCGGCGTAGACATCCTTTTCCGCGTCCAAGAAGCAGAATGCAATATCCGAAAACGATTCGAGGTATTCTCGCGCATCGCCCAGAACGAGTTTCACCGTAGACTCCAACCCAGTGATGCGAAAGGTCTCTTCCGCGAGTCTCGCTTTCTCCGGGAGTACTTCGAACGTGGTTAGCGTCTCACCTTTCTCGCGGCACGCCAACGCCAGCCACATGCCCGAGTAGCCCGCGCTCGTCCCAATCTCAATGTGCGGTCCGGCAGGCGCCATCGCTGCAAGCAGTGCCAGGAATCGTCCCGTCTCCGGCGGGACCTGACGAAGTCGCTGCATACGGCTCGTGCCATCAATCCGGTCGTGCACATCGATAGTCTCCAAATGGGCCATGCGCTCCAACACTTCTGCCGGAATGTCGTGAAACATCGCTTCTCCCTTTTGCAGCCCAGACTTCAGCGCAACCGACAACGCTACGCTCCATTGTTCCTCTCGAGTATGCGTAGAACAGACATCGCTACTTGCCTTTACTGATCCGATCGGAGGTAGAATGTCATCTCATTGTACTGGCACGGCGTGTGTTGGGGGGTTGTTCAAGAGTTGGCCGTCGGCAACTGGGGGACCTCACATGGCTCGTAAAGTATGTACTCGCCTCCGTTGGATGACACTACTAACACTTGCCGGTTTGTTTAGTGTCGCTTGCTTGCCCGGTTGCACGCCATCGTCCGAAAGCCCCGCGCCCGAATCGAAGCCCGAAACTCTTGCCGGATCGTGGGTGAGTGTCGATTTCGTGCGTACCATCGACGAATTCACTCCGGGACAGAAATCGTGGCAAGGCGATCTGTTCCTCAAAGACTTCACTGCAGAAGATGGCGGGACCACGTCGCAGGGTTGGACTTGGAGCGACGGCTGGGTTACGCACTCCAACGGCCGCACCCGCTATCAGTACACGATCAAAGACATCGGCGGCACGGCCTATCTCTTTCTTCCGTGGCTCAGCGGCGATGTGACCGAGCGCGGTATGGCGCCCCTCTACTATGTGCTCACACGCGCAGGCGCCGCGCCCGCTTCTACCGCGCCGTCAACACCGGCCCCGCCCCCTCCTGCAGCAACCCCGTCGAAGCGTTCCATAGCCGGATCGTGGATCAGTGTCAGCTTCGTGGAGAAAATTGACGACTTCAAACCCGGCCAAATCTCACCACCGGATCAACTCTTCCTGAAAGACTTCACTGCCGACGTGAGCGGAGGCACTTCGCTTGGATGGACCTGGACCGAAGGGTGGATCACCCACAGCAACGGGCGCACGCGAGCCCAATACACCATCAAGGACATTGCGGGGGCGTCGTATCTTTTTCTGCCGTGGCTTAGCGGCGATGTGACCGAGCGCGGTATGGCTCCTCGCTACTATGTGATGATCCCATCCGGACCGGCGCCCGCCGCGCTCAGGGGAACGGGGACTGCCTCGGCGCCGCCCGTGCAGTCCGCGATGAGCAGCGGTTCCTTTCAGACGATTCGACCGGTGAGCGCCGTTGGCGAGTTCGACGATGTGCGGTGGAAAGATCTCAAGGCGCTGAACCTCGCGGAGCGCACGGGGTTGATTGCCACGCTGAATTTCAACCAGAAGACAGTGTGGCCGCCCGACCCGGCGATGCCGCCGGGCAAGACGCCCAAGGCTTTCCTGCACGACGCCATGGACCCCGGACTTGGAATCCGGGGTCTTCATCGTCAGGGGATCACCGGCGAAGGCGTCAACGTTGCGATCATCGATCAGCCCCTCTACGACGACCATCCGGAGTTCAAGGGCAAGATTGCCGCGTACCACGACGTCGGGTGCAAATCCGAAAGCAGCATGCACGGGCCTGCCGTGGCAAGCCTTCTCGTGGGTCGCAACTGCGGCACTGCGCCCGGCGCGCGACTTTACTTCGTTGCAGCGCCCTCGTGGACCAAGGACACCGCGTATCAAGCCAAGGCGCTCGATTGGATCATTGAACAGAACGCGTCACTACCGGACGGACAGAAGATACGAGTCGTGTCCGTATCCGCGTGCCCGTCCGGCGAGGGTTCGCCGTTCACGATGAACACCGAACAATGGGACGAGGCCTACGCGCGCGCCGAGGCTGCGGGGATGTTGGTATTGGACTGCACGCAACAAC
>JAIBAQ010000303.1 GCA_019695095.1 Candidatus Hydrogenedentota bacterium | reverse complement strand
TACCCGTCGAGGTTCGGCGGCGCGCTGCCGGTGGACTCGGGACAAGAGAATGGGCCGCTAGCTCAATTGGCAGAGCAGCTGACTCTTAATCAGCGGGTTATAGGTTCAAGTCCTATGCGGCTCACCCACAGATTGCTAGCAATAGCAAGGAAAATCGCCCCGGTCGATGACTCTACCGACCGGGGCGACTGCCTTTATACCACAACCGGTACCACAATTGACGTTGAGCCATATGAGTGGCCTAAGTAGGGTAGAATAGGTTTCACTGCATATCACTACGGCGACATTGAACTGAGTTAGGCCAGGGAACACTAGAATGCTCAAGCTCGATGACAACTTGCTCCCCGATGAGAAGCCCGTAGTCATGACCCCAGAAGCAGAGGATGATCTTCTAAGTGGTTACATTCCTGAGCAAGACGAAACACCACTACGGGTAGCTCCT
The DNA here is from genome assembly GCA_019695095.1 of Candidatus Hydrogenedentota bacterium. NCBI lineage: Bacteria > Pseudomonadati > Candidatus Hydrogenedentota > Candidatus Hydrogenedentota bacterium. The sequence continues at coordinate 4,536 of JAIBAQ010000303.1, read as the reverse complement.
CCAGATCGCCGACTCGTGACGCAGCCCTTTGACTTCGTGGTGCGAACCATTGTGAATCAGGTCGAGGACAAGAGCCTCATTGTCCGCCCCCCTTACCAACGCGGATATGTTTGGGACGATGGTCGGGCAAGCAGGCTGATTGAGTCTCTGCTGATGAATATTCCCATCCCTGCCTGCTACTTCGCTGAGGAGGATGCGGGCGTCTTCACTGTAATCGATGGTCAACAACGTCTGTATTCAATTTGGCGATTTGTCCGGAATCACTTCGGCCTTCGCAGTCTACGAACTCTTACTGAATACAACGGAAAGGAGTTCAAAGATCTCACTGAGCGGGATCAACGCCTGATTCTGGGGCGTACTATTCGCTGCATTGTCATCACCCAGGAGTCACATCCCGAAATTCGCTTCGAGGTTTTTGAGCGGCTGAACACTGGCTCAGTACAGCTAACAGACCAAGAAATACGGAATGCAATTTATCGAGGAGACTTCAATGATCTCATCAAGTCGCTCGCTGAACAACCACGATGGCTGGGGGTGTTGAACAAAGCCGCTCCCGACAAGCGAATGCGGGATGATGAGCTTGTAGTCCGCTTCTTCGCTGTTCATGACGACTACGTTAACTATCTTGCGCCGTTGCGTACTTTTCTCAACCTGTACACAGCCAGGAAGGGTGCCAGGCTAACTGAAGCGGAAACTCGACGCCTCACATTATTGTTTGAGACGACAGTGGACAAGGTATCTGCTGTCTTTGGAGATCATGCTTTTCGAAGTTTCAATTCATTGGCCGAAGATTGGGAGCGGCAAATAAATCGCGCTTTGTTTGACGCTGTCATGCTTGTATTTAGTCGTCTCCCTGTTGAATCGCTGGTTTCGAAGCGAGACGAAATCGAACTGTCGCTCAAAGCACTCTTCGATGACTCGCGCTTCCTGCAATCGATTGGACGTAGTACTGCTGACCGGGCGAGCTTTTTCGAGCGAATCCGACTCTTTAGCGAAGCCATGGAACGGATTGGTCTGCGAGCTGGCCTGTTTGACTCGTTGCAACAGGCGTGAATCGCGATGGTAAAGACAATGCATCCCCCGAGCTGGTCACTCGCGTTCGACGAATACCGTTCGAATCGGCGAGAGGTTGTGGAGTTACTTCACGCTGTACCGCCTGTCCGGGAACAGGTGCAGTCACGGAAACGATACGCATTGGCCAACGCACTCTACCGTGGCAGTGTGGTGCTGCTTTCGAGCCATCTCGAAAGGTATGTCGAATCCTTGATTGTGGAAGCGGTTGATGCAATTAACTCCGTCAACCCAGCTGTTTCGAGCTTGCCGGAAGCACTTCGAATGGCTCAAATCGAGCAATCTTTGCGAGTAGCATTTGAAACGAAGAACGTGGCCACCAGGATTGGAGCACTAAAGTCAATCGTTCAGGATATGAGTTGGTTTTGGGAAGATACGGGCACTTGCAATAGGCTTCGCGGTGGACCTTTAATTGATGGCTTTGACAATCCGCTCCCACGCAGAATCAATAGGCTCTTCGAGTCTATCGGGGTTGGTGGCGTCGTTGGTCGAGCGGTTGGCCTCGATGGGAGCACCGATCGAGGGATTATCGAAGTGAAGGTGGAGGAATTGGTGCAGAAACGAAACGCCATTGCACATACTGGAATGACAACAGATCTAACACAAGAAGATGTCATGTTCTATATGCGATGCTCGCGCAAATTAGTCCGTGGAATCGATATAATTGTTGGAGGGCAGTTGCAGGGAATTACCCTTGGATGGCCCTGGACCCTGTCTCGGTCGCATAGCAGTGTAGGTGTTTAGGTGTCCATCGTCAGGCTGATCTGGCTGTGCCCCAGCGTCTCCATCACCGTGCGCGCCTGGAAACCCTGCACGATCAGCAGCGAGGCGCAGGAATAGCGGCTGCAACGAGAACCTTAGGAATTCAGATCGAAAGGGGGTACTGTCGAATATTTCAGCGTCCGTAGAGAATCCTCATTCTTTGGCGACAACGGTGTCATAGAGGCCAACATGGGTAAGGCCCACATGGCTCTTGATGCCCGTGTATTGGAGTGAGGCATCTTCGTAGCGTCGGAATGCGAACACGGCCTGATTCATCTGCTCGGTGTTAAACACCTTGAGCTGCACTAACAGGTGGAAATCCATTACCGTCAGACCAGTGACAATCTCGAACAGCGCCGGTTCGATCTTGGTGATCACGTCTTGCAACGTGTTCTCTCGAAAATCGGTGAGATACATGAAGGCAGGAATGCGTGTCGCGAACTTGATCAGTTTTTCCTGCACTTCCTTTCGCTTGGACTTGAGATCTTTCTCCTCTGTAGTAAGCTGCTTTTTCTCTATTGGCGACAAGTCATTGTTCTTCGCCTTGTTTTTGAGGTCTTTGACCTTCTCGCTCTTGTTGATGATGGTTTCGATGACGTTATCGCCAAGTTTGCGCCAGCCCTCGATGCGCCCCACAGCATCCATCGCTGCGGGATTGTCGAATATACGGCGCAGGGTGTCATTGTCCACGTTGACTAGCAGCGCGCTCTCCCACTTGCGCGCGAGCAGCGTGGCCGAGGTTCCGGACATCGCAATGTCGAGAATGCCGCCCGCATCAATCTGCGTCATGTTTGCGCCGTCATAAGCCAGCACTGGCAGGAATGACACGAGGTCGCGGACGGCGTTCTCGGGATTCGGCTCGCCGGGCGCAAGCCCGATGCCATATTCAGAGATTTGCCGTAGCGCCCGCGTGGGCGCAAAGTCGAACACGAAACAGGCGGGCTTGATGATCTCCTCCTCGTTCGGGTTGTCGCCGTTGGGATTCTTGATCGACCACGGCGACTGCACGCGAAACGCCGCCTGGAAGTAGCTCTCTGGCGATTTCAGATTGCGCAGCATCATGATCGAAGACCACTGGGGCACGGTGACACCGGTGGTAAGCTTGCCGCACGAAAGCGTAATGGTCTTGTTATCGTAACCGCCGCCGATCGCCCGGCGGACAGGCGGCAGCGCTTCAAGCCCAATGCCCGCCGCAGCGCCAGCAGCCACGACTACTTTGTAGTCTTGCCAGAAGACGTTATCCTTCTCGGCCAGCAGGTTCGCCATCGCGCGGCACGCCGCGACGCTGGGCAGGAACCAGAACGAGTGCTGGAGATACGGCAGCAGGTACTTATCCGAATATGGAAACGGCGGTCGCTTACCGGTCTTGAGATATTCCACCGCCTTGGGCGCATAGTTGCCGCGAATGATGTCCAGCCACTTTTGCACGTCGTCCTTGTGCTTGAATCGCGCCTTGTGCCCCTCGCCCGTGGCCTCGAAGAAGGCGTTGAGGTCGAACTCGTCGAACTCGCCCGCACTCGCGATCTCCAACAACTCGTCCGGCATCTGGTAGGTGAGCAACGACATCTGCGGCAGCGCGCCATAGGGGTTCCACGCGCCGGGGTTCATCGCCGCGAACGCTTCCTTCGCACGCTGCTCGTCGGTGTAGGTCCAGTTGAATATCTGTTCCTCAATGAACTTGCCCGTGGCTAGTGCCTTGAATGGCGTGCCGGAGAGATAGAGGTAGGCCCTGGTGGCAATGGGCAGAAACTCGGCCTCTTTCCCTGAGAGTTCGCCAAGATCGACGTTCACACGTTCCAAATCCGCAGCGTATTCGAGATTGGCTTCCTTCTTCGCGACCGCGTCCTCTTCGCCCTCGAACAATTCTTTCGCGGTGTCGCGCCACGCGCCGAAGTGGTATTCGTCAAAAATCACCAAGTCCCAGTTCACCTTGTGCAGCCATTCGTTCTTCGCCTTGATATTTCCCGCACCATCGCGCCCCAGCAAGTCTTGGAAGGAGCCGAAATAGACGAGCGGCTTTTCTGCGGCGATTTGGGTCGGATCGCTGCCGGAATTACGGGAGAGGTATTGCCAGCCGTCGAAGTCCGCGTGCGCTTCAAGGTCCGTCTGCCAGGCGTCCTCCACGGCGGGCTTGAAGGTGACCACCAGCACGCGCCTGGCCCCGAGTTTCTTGGCGAGCTGATAGCTGGTGAAAGTCTTGCCGAAACGCATCTTGGCGTTCCACAGAAAGCGCGGAACGGCTTTTTTGTCCTCCGCCCAGATCGAGCGGAAGTAGTCGCAAGTCTTCTCAACCGCTGCGATCTGTTCTTCCCGCATCGCGAAGGTCTGGGAGTGCGTACCGGTGAACCTCTGGCCGGTGCGCAGCTCGGTGAGCACGGTCTGCACGTCCTTGACCGTGCAACGCATCCATTCCCGTGCTGCTCTCTCGATGCCCTTCCTGGCAAGGGCTGCACGCACCTCGTGATCGGTGAAAGTCGTACCATCGTCGCGCACAGCAGACTCATCGAGTTCGATCGTGTAGTTCTCGATCGCGGCGGTCTTGAGCTGATCGGCGACACGCTGTTTCACAGCGCGCGTAGTTTGACCTATCTTCAGCAGGCCCGCATGCGCCCCATCTGCGATGGAGTAGGCATAGATGCGCGGCCGGGTCTCCAACTTGGGCACAAGGATTTCTTCGATGGTCTTACTCATCATCACCTTCAT
>JAIBAQ010000302.1 GCA_019695095.1 Candidatus Hydrogenedentota bacterium | reverse complement strand
CTAGCGTCTATCAACTAAATCACAATCAGGCCGGAGCTGACAGAACTGCTCCGGCCTGATTCGTATTCCGACGTATAACAACATGGGGACAGCCTCCTTTTGATGCTGTCCCCTCCGCCAGAAGTGGACTTTCTCAGTGTCGAAGTCAGCCTCAGATTTCCTTCTTCACCAACCCTATTCCGCACGTACCCATCTCTCCGTCGAAATAGCTCCGCCCGGTATGCTTCGTCCAGAACATACTGTACGCAGGGACATTGGCGAACTTTCCTCCGAACGCATACGGCACACCCTCGTCCAGAATAACGTTGGCGGTGTAACTCGAGATGGGAATCGCGCCCCGCAAATGGAATTGATAGGAGTTGGGTCCACCGGACTCCACCTTATCCAGTGGCATTGACCACGTGATTTCCATAACCGCCGATTTCAGTGCGTTCTCGGGCAGCCCCGGCATAACTCGGTACGCACCTTCTTCCGCATGCTCGTCATCGGGAGCAAACGACACTTTGCGTCCATCGAAGGCAACAGATTCAAGCGTAGCACCCGGTTGCGATACGCGAATCGGGATGTAGGAAACATCATCGGGACACTTTGTGATCGAAACCCTCGAATACGCCCGAAGCAATCCGTCCGCCGTGATGTGAGCGTCCACCACTTCCTGCCCGCCAAATGCGTGCGAGCGAAAGTTCGTTGCGCTGCTAGCCACATTGACAGACAGTGCAAGCGCTGCACCGGCCAGGACAATTAGGCAGACGACATTTAGCACACGATAGGGAACACGATCGAGAATGGCATCGTAGATCTTCGTCATGGCTATACTTCCTTCTGTTGACCGGCGTGCTGCGCAGGATTCAGATGTTCAAGGATAGACAACTGAGTCTCGCGGACGGTCTCTAGCACGGTGTTCATGGTCATCAGATTGCCATACGCCAGCTTGACCAGAACCGTAATCTCAAAGCCAATTACCACGGCGATAACGCCAAACAGCATCATGCGTATGTCCTGCGAATCGCGCACCATCAGGGCGCCCTGCAACATGATCAACAACCCCACCAGACAATAGAAGGTCATGGAGATGAGGTGCTTTTTCTGCTTCCGCCCGCTCTCCTTCTTGAGCTTTCCCATCAACTCGCTTGTGCGCTCCGCATCGAAAGACCCGTCTGTATTGAGATCTTTCAAGAGCTTGTCCCATTCACCCATCTTTCTCATCCTCCATCAAGCGTTTCAATTCCTGGCGCGCTCGATACAACCGCGATTTAATCGAACCTTCCGGGCTACCGGTAATCTCTGCAATCTCTCGTATCGAGAACGACTCAACGTAGAACAGTTCCAGAAGCACTCGCTGGTCTGGGTCAATTCGGGCCAGCGCAGCGTCGAGCCGTTTGTTACCCGTCGCCGGCGGATCGGGCTTCTTCAACTCGACGGTGAACGCTTGCATCACCTCGCTGCGGCGCTTCTCGCTGCGCGCGTAGTCGCGGCACTTGTTGGTTACCACGCAAAACGCCCACTTCGGAAATGCCGCTGCATCCTTCAGCCCCTCAAGCTTCCGGTAGATGGCGCACCACGCCTCTTGCACAACGTCCCAGGCCACATCCGTGTTTCGCGTATAGCGCATCGCATGCCGGAGAAGCGCCGGGTTCCACCGTCTGACCAGGGCATCGAGGGCTTCGGGGTTGGCCTGCGCCCGCAGCACCAGCAGTTGGTCTTGTATGCGTTGTACTTCGTTCATGTTCCACACCATAGGACGTACAGCACAGTACGTTTGGTTCTCGCCCCCCGGCAGAGTGGATTGTAGCGAATGCGGCGGGTCCATTGCGGGCAGTGCAACGTTCAGCTAGAATAGCGTTGGATACTAGCGGAGGAGGGAATCCCAATGACGTGGTTGCAGCAGTTCCAGGATATCTACGCGCTAATCGTGCCGGTCTTCAATACGATCACCTACGTACTGAACATCATCGGCACGTTTATGACCCTGGGCGCGGATTTCGTCAGCAACTTTCTGTCACTGTTCTAAATCTACTGTTTCGTTACCGGCCAAGTGCCGCGGTGAGTCTCACCAAACCGGCACAATGCAGGTCTTGTATGTCCCGGACACCGGTGTGTCGCCGTTTTCCGTCTTGAGTTTCAGCTCGATACGCCCTTCCCACCAGTCGCGCCCTTCCATCCCATGCTCAAAGCGCTCCAGAGTAAGCGAGCCCCCGGCAATCGGATACTTGCCGCGCCCTTCCAACGATATCTCCATCGTCTCGTTCATCTCGGTCCAAAGCGGAAGCGCCTTGCCCACGATTCTCGCGAAATCGCTCAGGCCATTGGCGTCATCTTCCATCTTCGCCTCGTTCGAGAAGTGGATCAGTGTACCGTTCCCCATGATCTCCACGTAGTCCGGATACCCTTCGTCGGTGTTGTTGTAGTAACAATCGACGATCTTCGCCGTATACGGCTGCCCTTGGACGGTGAAGCTGATGGTTCCGCCTTCGGAAAATGTCTTCAAGGCATTGGTAGAGGAAGCTACAGAGTCGCCCGAGGTTCCTCCCGAAGAGGCCGGCGCGGGTGCTGGCGCGCGCTCGCACGAAATGCAGAGCGACATCACAAGGATCACGCCCAAGAACCTGGCGAAGACTGCTTTGCTCTGGACATTGCGCATAGCATTCACTCCCACAACCCGAATCTGGAATGGAGATTCGGACCCAAGCTCACGCCCTCGCAGCTTGGGCATTAATACCTTGCAGCGTTCACATCATCCAATGGGCGGCAGCCTTACTGTCATCCCGAGCCGCACCACTATTGTCATCCCGAGCGGCTGCGAGGGATCTGGCTTAAACCACCTGACCCTTCAACCCGGATCCAGTCCATCTCGAAAACGGCCTCGAACTAAATCCTTGTCTCGTTCAACCGCGTCAAATCAAGCAATAGCTCCGTCATGGACTGATACCGCTTCTCCGGCTGCCGACGCAACGCCTTCAGAATGATGCGGTCCAGCGACTGCGGTACCTCGGGGTTGTACTTGGATGGCGGTTCGAATTTGAACTTCGAACTCTTGATTTGCTTCATAATCTCGCGCGAATCGCGTCCGTCGCAAGGGTGACGCCCCGCAATCAACTCGTACATCGTAATGCCGAACGAGAAGATGTCAGACCGCGCATCCAAACCGCGGCCCTTGTTCGAGATCTGCTCGGGGGACATGTAGGCGCGCGTACCGCCCCCTTCTTTCACCCAACGGGTCCGCCAACTCGCGTTCGATTTCGACAAACCGAAGTCACAGATCTTCACGTGCCGGAGATCGCGCGAAAACAGAAAGTTTCCGGGCTTGATGTCGCGGTGCACGATGCCGTTCTGATGCAGAAAATCCAGACCCTGGCATAGGCGAATGCAAACATCCACCATCTGCTGCAGCGTTAAGTCGCGATCCGTGATGTGTTTTCGCAAATCCGGTCCATCCACGAATTCCATCAACAGACAGCGCCGCACGTTGCCATCCGCGTCGCCCTGCTCAATGATCTCCGGGTGGTACCGGATGATGCACGGATGCCGCAGATTTGCGGCCACCAGAATCTCGCGGCCCAGGTAGTCCCTCCGGCGTTTCTTGCGGTCAAGGTCGAATTGCCGGTCAAGAACCTTGATCGCAACGGTCTGGTCGCGTTTGCGATCGATGGCCTTGTACACCGTCCCCATACCGCCCGTACCCACCGGAGCGATTATCTCGTAGGGTCCCACGTGAGTCAGCTCCAGACTTCCCCGGACGCTGCTCGATGAGTCTCCCGCCTGCGCTGTTCCCTCGTCCTTGTCGATGCTATCCGCTTTCTTTCGACCAAACAGCCTCATTATCGCCCCTGAACGTAGCATTAGTACCCCTGGACCGTATTATTCCGTTTAACCATTTCCAAACAAACGACATAGACATACATGACTCCGCCCGCTGGCCGCCGCTAGGCATCCCGGTAGCGCCACGTATCAGAACAGTAACCGCCGCTGAAGCGGCGATCAACCCGCCTTCCAGTTCTGGGTCCCTGCCGGGACCGGAACCTCCGCAATTATATCACGGAGCACGCTGTTGGTCGTCACTCGACGAAGGCGGCTTTCGGGGTTGAGGATAAGCCGGTGTTCGAGCACCGGATGGGCAAGTAGCTTGATATCGTCCGGCAACACATACGCCCGGCCCTGGACCGCCGCAAATGACTGCGCCGCGCGGAACAGTGCCAGCGACGCGCGCGGGCTCGCTCCAAGGCTCAGGTGGGTCGAATCGCGCGTACGGTTGATCAACCGCAGAAGATAATCGCGCACTTTTTCATGCACGTAGATGTCTCGAATTCCGGCCTGCATCCGCAGAATCGTCTGGGGATCCGTGACCGGCTTCAACGAGTCGAGCGGATGCGCCATCCGGATGCGCTCGAGCATCTCTGCTTCCGCGCGTATGTTGGGATACCCCATCGACAGCCGGATCATGAAGCGGTCGAGTTGGGCTTCCGGCAACGGGAACGTCCCTTCGTGCTCCACCGGATTCTGCGTCGCGAACACGATAAAGGGCTGGGCCAGCTTGTGCGTCACCCCATCCACCGACACCTGGCCCTCGGCCATCGCTTCCAACAATGCCGCCTGGGTCCGGGGCGTGGCCCGGTTAATTTCGTCGGCAAGCACCACCTGCGCAAACACCGGCCCCCGGCGGAATTCGAATTCCTGGGTCTTCTGATTGAAAATGGACACCCCGCTCACGTCCGTCGGCAACAAGTCTGGCGTGCACTGGATGCGGCTGAATCCGCAACCGCTGGATATGGCGAGCGCCCGCACCAGCACCGTCTTCGCCACACCCGGCACGTCTTCCATCAATACGTGCCCCCCCGCCAGCAGGGCCGACAACGCCGTCTTGATGACTGCCGTTTTGTCGAGTACCACCGTCTCGACATTGGTGATAATGTCCTTAATGGCTTGCCGAAATGCGCTCAACCCTAGGCTCCTTTGAGGTTCAAACGGATACTACTCGGGCTTAAGACCCCTAGAAAATGAC
>JAIBAQ010000301.1 GCA_019695095.1 Candidatus Hydrogenedentota bacterium | reverse complement strand
CCATCTGCCCCATCGCACCCATCGGCCCCAGCCTGCAACTCTTTCCCCTCACCAGGGATTCATTGTGTAGGTTGTGTTCGGTAGTAGCTCCCTAGCTCAATAATTTCACAGGAGATCCCTGCCATGCGCGCTTTCCGCATCGGCCTGATTCTGTTCCTCTGCATCGTGGTGATCGGATGCGCCACTAGACATAAAGAGGCGCCCGTCAGCCCGGACCTGACTTCCGCCGAGGTCCTTCCTTCACCTCCTCCACCGCCACCTCCGCCGCCACCGCCGCAACCTTCGGTGGCGGCCAGAATGGCGCCGCCCATTGGACTGGAGGTTAAGAAGTCCGATTACCATCGCTTCGTAGTTGCTCAACCCCCGAATAACACCGAAAGCTACGACCGCATCACCGATAACAGCTTCCTTGCTGTCGACCAGAACCCGCTCTCAACCTTTTCGATCGACGTCGACACCGCCTCGTACGCGGTCGTGCGCCGCTTCCTCAACGACGGCCAACTGCCGCCCGAAGACGCTGTGCGCATTGAAGAATTGATCAACTATTTCCCTTACACTTACGCCGGTCCCACTGACGGCAAGCCTTTTGCCGCAAACATCGAACTCGCGCAGTGCCCCTGGGAACCCACTCACCGCTTGGCGCGCGTCGGTATCAAAGCCAAGGAAGTCACCTCAAAGCAGCGTCCTCCCGCGAACCTCGTGTTTCTTATCGACGTATCCGGCTCCATGCGCCCTGAAAACAAACTTCCTCTCGTAAAGCGTTCAATGGCTCTCTTGGTCGACCGTATGAAAGATGAGGACCGAGTAGCCATTGCTGTCTACGCAGGTGCCTCGGGTCTGGTCCTGAACTCAACGCCGGGCACGGAACGCGCGGCCATCCGCCGCGCAATTGAACAGCTCGACGCAGGCGGCTCAACCAACGGTGGCGAGGGCATCCAGCTCGCCTACGCAATCGCGCAAGAGTCTTTCCTCAAAAATGGGATCAATCGCGTAATCCTTGCCACCGACGGCGATTTCAACGTGGGTATCACGGACCAAAGCCAACTCGTCACCCTGATTGAGGAGAAGGCCAAAAGCGAAATCTTCTTAAGCGTACTCGGCTACGGCATGGGCAACTACAAGGACTCCACGCTGGAGAAACTCGCCGACAAAGGCAACGGTAACTACGCCTATATCGACACCTTCAACGAAGCCCGCAAAGCCCTCGTCGAACAGCTTTCCGGCACGCTCATGACCGTCGCCAAAGACGTCAAGCTGCAAATCGAGTTCAACCCCGCCCAAGTCAGCGCGTACCGTCTCATCGGATACGAGAACCGCCTGCTTAATAAGGAAGACTTCAACGACGACACCAAGGATGCAGGCGAGATCGGCGCAGGCCACACCGTCACGGCCCTCTACGAACTGGTCCCCGTGGGCGTCAGACTCCCATCCACCCAAGTCGACCCGCTGAAATATCAGTCCACGCGCCCGGTCGCCTCGGCGAACGCCAGCCGAGAGCTTTTCACCCTTAAAATCAGGTACAAGCAACCCGACGGCGACACCAGCCAGCTACTTGAATTCCCCATAGCGGGCGAAGGTAAGCCCATCGCCGAGACTTCCCCCGACCTGCGCTTCGCCGCCGCCGTCGCCGAATGGGGCATGCTCCTCCGTCACTCGCCCCACAAGGCCGCAAGCTCCTACGATGCGGCATTCGAACTCGCCACCAGCGCATTGGGTCAAGATGAGGAAGGGTATCGCTCCGAATTCCTCAGCCTTCTCAAAAAGACCCAATCGCTCTACCGGCAATCGGACGCGGACCTCCCCAAGGCCCAATAGCCGCTCAACCCATCCGCTCCGACCTGCAAGCGGCAGACTCTCCCCCTTCGGTCTGCCGCTTGCCCCCATTAAACGAGGCTCCTCCGCCCAGCCGTCCCATCGGTCCCATCAGTCCCATCGGTCCCATCAGTCTCATCGGTCACATCGGTCTCATGGGTCCCATCGGTCTCATCGGTCCCATCGGTCCCAGCCGTCTTCGCCCCAAGACTTTCTAGTTGTTATAAAATTAATCAATCGAATGATATATATTTTATCATTACACCCTACTACACAAATTAAACCCGCACAAACCTCTTGAATTTTCATTAATCAATTGATACAATTCCATCTATCAAGCGATTAAAAACTCTACACCATGGCAAAACGCGATCGAAAAGACTCTATTCTCAACGCAGCCGAGACCCTATTCGCGCTGCACGGCTATGAAGGCACCTCCACACGGGCCATCGCCGATCGCGCCGGTGCCAACCTTGCACTCATTGCGTACTACTTCAAATCCAAGGAAGGTGTCTTCCAGGAGGTGGTTTCCCGCCGTGCAACCGCTCTCCTCGACCGCGTCCGCGTCCTCGCAGAACCGATAGACCCGCCCTGGGTCCGGCTCAATCGATTCATCGAAGAGACTGTCCAATTCCTTGTGGCTGAACAACCCGAGTTCTCCCGAATTCTCCTACGAGAATCGACCGCCCCCATCGGTCACGAACACACCCGGTCTCCGATGCGGGCCTCCACCCGGCCACTCCGCGAGGTTTTGATGAGAATCCAGGCTGCAGGCCGGGCCGAAGGCGAGTTCAAGTATGCGGACGTAGACCTCTGCCTGAACATGCTCCTCGGGGTCGCCCTGATGTCTGCCGCCGACGCCGCCTCCCAGTCTCCCTCGGAGTTGTCCAGCCTGAGCCGCCGCGCCGCCGAACTCGTAGCCTCGGCTTTTCGGGGGCTTCTCGCCAAGGGCCAGCCTACCGCCGGCCCACTTCCGGAGTCTCCCCCCCAGCCCTCGCTTCCCGTCTCCACTCCCATCGACGTGCAAACCGACCGCGAAACTGGCACTCTCGGGCCTGACGCCACCTTCCAGATTGGTGAAATCGACTGATTGGCTCGCGCCTGAGGCGCCCTTTCCCCTCTCCCGGACCCGCCTCATGGAACTTCTTGCCGAAGAAGTGTATAACAGTGTCAAGTGGGTGGCGTTCGCCGGCGGTTGCGGAACCTTATATCTCATACCGGGACGCCCCATATTCATTCCAACGCGCCGCATCGAAGCGGACGGGAGGCTGCGGTGAAGAAGGTACCTCTCTTCATCATCTACATCGCGATGGTCATGTTGACGGTCGTCTCTATATGGACGACCTACGTAAGCGTTTCGGAATCGATACTGCCCAAACCCACGATCCCCGTCCCCCTTCCCAACGGCACGACCTACGACTGCTCCATTATCGCGCTGATGCTGGCTGTAGCCATCGGGCTCATGCTGTTCGCATTGAAAATGGCCATTATCGACGACTCGAAGAGACTGAATGCCTTGGGCATCATCGGTCTAACCGTGATCGGCTTCATCTCCATTTCGTTCAACCTGGACGTCCTGTACCGCGTCGCGGACCGCGACTTCTACCTGCGCTACTCGGACGCGGAGATGCGCAGGCCCTATGAGGAATTCCTGAGCAAGTCGCAGGCAGAGCTGCTGGATCGAAAGGACAGCGCACTGCGAGTGGTCGCGAAGCAAGAGGGCGAACTCCAGGCGGAAATCGAGGGCCTGCGAAAGAAGCCGGCGGGCTACGGCAACGAGGCGCGCAAAGAAGACTATGCACTGACGCTCAAGCGGAAGGAATCGGAGGTCGACCTCAAGAGCGTCGAAGAGGCATTGCTCATAAAGAAGGAAGCCGACCGGCTGCTGGCGGAATCCGTCCCCGCGACCATAGACGACATCTTCGCGTTGCAGGATAAGCTTCGAGTGGTATTGAAAGACCTGAGCGCGGCCTCGGGTGTCGCTCTTCCTCCCCCGGTCCGCCTTGAGAATCACTTATTCGCGGTCTTCAAGAAGTTCTCGCACTTCAGTGAGATCGGTATTAAGGAAGTCTTCTTTCTGTTGATTGCCTTCTTCCTGGACCTGGGCGATATCATCGGTTACAGCTTGGTTCCCAACAAGTCGAAGAAGAAGTCCGTTGCGACCTGGTCCGCGACACCGCTTCAGTCCGGCCCGGAGATCATCCTCCCAAGCGGCGCAAAGAGCCCGGTTACGGTGTTTTCGGAAGGCAGCGCGCTGCCAAGCAACGAGCCTGCTCCCTTTGAAGACTCAATGACTGGCGAACTGGAAGCCCCGGACGAGGCAACGGGCACTATAGGCTCCGCGGCAGCGCGACGCAGACGCGCAGTACGGCTAAGAAAACACTAGCGCGGTTCACGTTTACTTGCATCTCTGCTGCCTTCGTCTCCTTGCGTGGTGAGTCTGATGCCAAATCCTTCGCTGTCGCTCCTAAGAAACACGGCAAAAAGAGATCCCTGTTGTGTGGAAGCCAGACTGTCATCCCGAGCAAAGCGAGGGATCTGGCTTAAATCCGGCCGTTTCTTACGAACGACACGAAAAGACCGAGCCCACTCAAAATGGCCCACCTATTCAAACGCAGCGTGCTTCACTGATCGTCACTGTATCTTATGCCAGTCTGGCCGTATAACCGTCCCCACCAAAAACAACAACGCCCGGCGGAACCGCCGAGCGCTGCTTGTAAAGACTTCGATGTAGATTCGGCCTAGTAGTAGCCGCCGCCGACCTTCACGCCGGGAATCATGTCCCCGTTTTCGCCGCGCGGAGCATCCACCAGCCCGAAGAGCATGTCCGCCTCGCACACGATAGAGTCATCGACGCGCGCCTTCGCATGCACTTTACACGCGTTCTTGCGCATGTGCACCATTTCCGCTTCGAGCAGAAGCTGATCGCCGGGCACAACCGCCCTCCGGAACTTCGCACGGTCGATTCCCAGGAAAATGGCCACCTTCGTAGGTGCGGATTCCGTGTTATGGAACATCAGAACTGAACTGGCCTGCGCCATGCTCTCGATGATCAATACGCCCGGCATCACGGGCATCGACGGCCAATGCCCCTGGAAAAACGGCTCGTTCACAGACACATTCTTGATGCCGACCACCCGCTCATATGGCACGTAGGAAACGATGCGGTCGACGAGCAGGAACGGAAAACGGTGCGGCAGCACCTTCATAATCATATTGACGTCGATAGCGGTGGGCAGCTTCGACAGCG
>JAIBAQ010000300.1 GCA_019695095.1 Candidatus Hydrogenedentota bacterium | reverse complement strand
ATCTATGCGTGCATATACGCTGCCCTGATTCTGGCGGCTCACACATTGGGCTAGGAATACGTGACGACCTCAACCTCGAATAGACTTTCTTCCGCGCTCGTGGTTTCGCAAGGATCAAGTCAGTGAAAGAGCGCCTCGACATCATCGTTTCTCGTCTAGCAGGCGTCACAAGGTCGCGCGCACAAGGCATGATTTTGACCGGTATGGTCTATTCAGTTAGCGGCGAGAAACTCGACAAACCCGGCGCGCGCTTCGAGGAAAATGTGTCCATCGAAATTAGAGAAGAACACCCTTTTGTCAGCCGTGGCGGCGAGAAACTGGTCGCTGCACTTGATGCCTTTGACTTGGATGTGAATGGCGTCATCGCCATCGATGTCGGTGCGTCCACCGGTGGGTTCACGGACTGCCTGCTTCAGCGTGGCGCGGCACGCGTGTATGCCGTGGATGTGGGGTATGGACAACTCGCCTGGAAATTACGGCAGGATTCGCGCGTGGTCGTCATGGAAAGGACCAATATCCGCCATGTCTCGCCCGCCGATTTACCGGAGCGACCCAACTTCTTTGTCGCCGATTGCTCCTTTATCTCGCTTAAGTTGGTGCTGCCCCCCCTGAAGGCGCTCGTCACACCAGATGCCGTAGGCGTGGTCCTCGTGAAACCGCAATTCGAAGCCGGGCGCAATGCCGTCGGCAAGGGCGGCGTGGTGCGCGATTCAAAGATTCACGATGCAGTACTAACCGATGTGGCGGCTTCAGCGCGCGACTTGGGATTCCTCTCCGATCGTGTGATACCCTCTCCCTTGCTGGGACCGGCGGGGAACAAGGAGTTCCTGATGGAACTGAAGGTGGCGCACCATGCTTGAGACGCTGCACATTCAAAACTTCGCGATCATCGACGAAATCGAGATTGACTTCCGCCCTGGCCTCAACGTACTCACCGGTGAAACCGGCGCGGGCAAGTCCATCATCCTGGGCGCGCTCGACCTCGTACTCGGAGGGCGTGCCTCTGCCGACATCGTGCGCGACAACGTCGACCGCGCGAAAGTCGACGCGGTGTTCCGCATCCCACGGCCTTCCCGCCACCTCAAGGCCCTGCTGGATAGCCTTGAGATTGAGCTCACCGACGGCGAGCTGGTTCTGACACGCATCATCGCCGCCGATGGACGCAGCCGCGCCAATGTCTGCGGCAATATCGTCCCCGTGTCCATGCTGGCCCAGATTGGCGATGAACTGGTCGACCTTCACGGCCAGCACGACCACCAGTCCTTATTGAAGACCGATCGCCAACTCGAATTGCTCGACAACTTCGCGAATACGGAAGTCGATGCCGCCGTGGTAGCCGAATTGGTGGGCAAGCTCCGCGACATCGAAAAACAAATCGCCGAAATGGAAACGGATGACCGGGAACGTGCACGGCGAGTCGAATTCCTGCGGTTCGAAGTTACCGAAATCAATGGCGCGGACTTGAAGCCTTCTGAAGAAGACGAGGTCAAGTCGCGCAGGAATATCATCACGAACGCGGAGAAGATCTATGAGTTGACGTGTGGCGCGTACGCTCACCTGTACGAACGCGACGGCGATGCGGCAATCGACAGCATGGATCACGCGTTGCGCGCGCTGGAAGAACTGGCGCGTATCGACACGCGCTTTCAATCGTTTGTATCGGGTCTTGGGGAAGTGCGCGCGTCGTTGGCCGACCTCTGCTCCGAGCTTCGTGGATACACCGGCCAAGTGGAGTACGACCCGCAGGAACTGGAATCCCTAAACCAGCGCATCAGTCAGATCGGCGATCTGAAGCGCAAGTTTGGCGACTCCATCGAGGCCATCCTGGCATATCGCGACAATGCCGTCGAGGAAATTGAGCGATTCGAGCAGCGCGACAAGCACCTCGCCGAAATGCAGTCGCAACGAGACGAGTATTTGCGCGAGGCCACCAATGCCGCGGGCGCCTTATCGGAGAAGCGCCGCTCGGCAGCCGCGCGCCTCGACAAGAAAGTCACCGCCGCGCTGCAGGAACTGGGCATGAAAGGCGGCAAGTTCGAAACGCACTTCGAGACAATCGACCTAAACTCAAAGGGCATCGATCGCGCAGATTTCATGCTGGCCGCAAACCCAGGCGAACGGCCCAAGCTCTTGAAGCAAGTGGCTTCCGGAGGTGAAATCTCTCGTGTGATGCTCGCCATCAAGACCGTATTCGCATCCGCCGATCGCATACCCACGCTGGTGTTTGACGAGATCGACGCCGGTGTCGGCGGGGCCGTCGCCAACAAGGTCGCTCAGCGCCTGCGCGAGCTGGCGGAATCGCACCAAACCATCTGCATTACCCACTTGCCCCAAATCGCGGCAGCGGGTCACACGCACTACTACGTGTCGAAGACAACGGTCAAGGGCCGCACGACCACCACGGTTTCGCCAGTCGAGAATAACGCGCGAATCGAGGAACTGGCGCGGCTGTTGGACGGCTCGATCTCCGACGTGAGTCTGAAGCACGCCTCCGCGATGCTGGAATCGCATGGCGCGTAAACACATTCAAGACTGCACTTTCGCCGATTCCTTCTGCTACCATGGCACTGACTTGTAAGGGGGAAATCGTCATGGAAGTGTTGCGTTTGAAAGTTGGAGTCATGGGTTCCGCGGGAGGCGTCTTCAACGAGGACATCTCCGCGCGTTGTTTCGAGCTGGGCGAGGCCATCGCGGATGCAGGCTGCGCCATCGTGACCGGTGGTTGCCCCGGCCTTCCGCACCAGGCAATCATGGGGTGTAAGCAACGCGGCGGACTGACCATCGGCGTGTCGCCGGCCATGGGCATTCAGGAGCACGTCGACCGCTACGGCAGCCCGATTGACCACATCGACGTCATGATCTACACCGGCATGGGACTCATGGGACGTGAAGTCATCGGTGTCCGCAGTTGCGATATCGTCATCATAGTTGGTGGCCGTTCCGGCACGCTCGGTGAATTCTCCATCGCCTACGACGAGGGACGCCCCATCGGCGTTCTGACAGGGACGGGAGGCATCGCCGACTTTATCGATGATGTATTACCCGTCATGAAGAAGGCAACAGGCTCCAGAATTACTTTCGACGACAATCCGCGGCGTCTCATTGAGCGCTGCCTTTCGGATTACCATGCAAACCCACCCCGCATTCGGGAACAGGAGGCGGCACTATAATGCGAATCACGTCTTACGGCGCGGCGGAAGAAGTAACAGGAAGCAAGCACTTGGTCGAGGCGTGCGGCAAGCGCGTTCTTTTCGATTGCGGTCTGTTTCAAGGGGTCCGCAAAGAAGCCGATCAAAAGAACCGCGAACTCCATTTTGATCCGGCGTCACTCGATGCTGTCGTGTTGAGCCACGCGCACATTGACCACAGCGGAACGTTGCCGCTCTTGGCAAAGAAAGGCTTCAAAGGTCCGGTCTTCTGCACGCCCGCCACGCGAGACCTGTGCAGCATCATGTTGCTCGACGCTGCCCACATCCAGGCAAACGATGCGAAATGGATGTCGGAGAAGAATCGCACCTTCACGCCTCCGCTCTACGACGATACCGACGTCTACGAGATCATGAAGCGCTTTGTGAGCCTTCCGTATGACCTCCCGCTGGAGATTCTCCCGGGCATTAAGGTCACCTTCCGCGAAGCGGGTCACGTACTCGGGTCCGCGATGGCCTTTGTCGAATGCAAGCAGAACGGTTCGACACAGCGCCTGCTGTATACCGGCGACTTGGGCCGCCGTAAGATGCCCATCCTGCGCGACCCTTGGACGCCCGACGTCGAGGCCGACATCGTCACGCTGGAGAGTACCTACGGGAACCGCGACCACGACCCCATTGAAGAAATGGATCGCAAACTGCGCGAAGTCATTCAGAGGACTCATGCACGCGGCGGGAAGATCATCGTGCCCAGTTTCGCGCTCGAACGCGCGCAGGAAATCGTCTACGCGCTTAAGCGCCTCGAAAGCGACAACCACCTGCCGGCAATGCCGGTCTATGTCGACAGTCCGCTCACCGTGAATATCACGGAAGTCTTCCGGCTGCACACGGACTGTTTCGACGATGAACTGCGCACGTTCATGGCGAGCGAAGGCGACCCTTTCCTCCTCGATCGCATCCACTACATTCGCCGCGTGGAAGATTCGATGAAACTCAACGGTATGCGGGAACCGGCCATTATCATCTCGGCATCGGGCATGTGCGAACAGGGCCGCATCCTGCATCATCTCAGAAATAATTGCACCGACTCGCGCAACACGATTCTCATCGTAGGCTTCCAGGCGAAGAACACACTCGGCCGTCGCATTGTCGAACGCCAGAAAGAGATCAAGATTTTCGGCATCAAGCACGCCCTCAATGCGGAAGTTGTTATCCTGAACGGATTCAGCGCCCACGCAGGCCGCGGTGAATTGCTCGATTTCGCGCGCGGGTTCAAGAAGACAGCTAAAAACATCCTGCTGGTCCACGGCGAAGAAGAGGCTATCACCGCGCTAAAGACAACGCTCGAATCCGAAGGACAGACCAACCTTCAGGTGCCGAAACACGGAGTGACGATTGAGGTGTAAAAAGAGAGGGTTTAGGGAATGGCGAGACTAGTGTTCCGTGTGCTACTAATCAGCCTTGAGCAATCTCTTATGGGGTGACGGGAACCGTACTTTCTTGGTTTCCACTTTTGGAGTGGTTGTCGAGCATTCGTTGAATGAGTCTCGCTGAATTGGATATATCTTCCGCCTTGTTCTCTGCCAAGTACTTTTCTAGCTCTTGAGAAACGCGCGTGAGTATTGCCTCGCACCTTGCCTTCGGAAGTCGTTCAAGAGCCATAAAGGCGTCGGTTACTAGATTATTAGTCCTATATCCCTCCTTTTCAATGGCCTTGAGGTTGTCGGGATACAGAAACCTAGTTACTCTTTCTACGTATTTCTCGTCTCCCGTATCGACAAGTACGCGCATTGCGACCTTGCATAAACTCTCGGAAAGGCCTCCTTCCCCAGTCTTTGTAAGATTCGATAGCAGATCATCCGCAATAGGGGGGATCCTTGGATCTGGAACATGTGCCGCAGCGGCCAGCGCCACCCAAACGATTGGCAAATCCGGTGGTTCGGCAG
>JAIBAQ010000299.1 GCA_019695095.1 Candidatus Hydrogenedentota bacterium | reverse complement strand
GCCAAACATCACGTTACACAGGATGGAAAGTCCCAGACCTCCCAGAAGCAAGACTCGCGGCCCCCACTTCCGTCCAATGTATCCGTTCAAGAACTGACCGATCATGTAAGCGAACAGATAAGCCGCCCACAAATAGGCGATGGCGTCCATGGGCCAGTTGTATTCGTCGTGCAGCGAAGTCTTGACGAGACCGAAGACTTTTCGGCAGAAGTAATATCCGGCGTATCCGAGAAAGGTAGCGATAATGACGCGCCAGCGCCACGACTGCTGCTTGGCGGAGAGTACTGAATTCACACGCATGCCTCCTGCTGGTTGATCGTGATTGAACCATGCGTCCCTTCCCGTGCACACATACGAGACGGATGGCAGCTTCTGGCGCCGCGAACGGCGACGCCTCTCCGGATGCGCGAGGCATTGCGGCTTCCCGCCGGCAACCCCAAGAAACAAAGGCAGCGGTTGTTATCCGCTGCCCGTGCGTTTCCGGGAGTATAGCACCTTGCGACATGCCGTTCTAACAGATGTGTGTGAGGATCCCGTTAGCGAATCAGATGCAGCCCGCGTACTCGCGCCCTCGAACCAGACGGAACTTGAGTTGCGGTAGTACGTCGCCGTCGCAATGACATTTTGCGCTGGCAAAATGCACCGTCAAGACTCGACGGTGGCGGTCACTGCGATTCGGCCCCGTCCGGTGTAGAGTCTTGGAATGAAAAAACGCGGCGTCGCCTGGCTGAAGCCGCAGCGGCACTTCATCGGGATGCGGACCGGCGTAACCTTCCGCACCGAAGATGCCAAAGTTCACCGCGTCACCTTGCGGCACATCGTGATTCAGCAACGGCAAGGTATGCGTCCTTGGAATTACGGTCATTGTACCGTTCTCTTCGTCGGTCGGGTCGAGGGCAATCCACGATCCCAGGATCAGATCGTGCGGACCGAATCCGAAGTAGAATGCATCCTGATGGAAGGGATGGTCGGACTCCAAACCCGGCGGCTTGTAGATCATCATGGTGAGAAAGGCCTTGATGTCTTCCCCAATCAGCCCCTCCACAACGTCGAGTAGCGCAGGTGTCGACGGATATGGCTCAAATACGGGGTCATACCAATCCGGTTGAAGCAGCTTCCATATACCCTTCTCGGGATCGTCGGGCGTTACCAATCCTTTCGCTACGCGGACATCCTTGACGACCATCTTCTCCGCACCCTTGGGTACGTTGCCCAGCGCGAATTCGCGCGCCCGCGCTTTGTAGCGCTCCACCTCATCGGGCGTCAGGACACCTTGGACCAGGAGATAGCCTTCCTTGCCATAGAACTGCTTCTGCTTTTCTGTCAGTTTCACGGCCCTTGCCCTCCACATCCCAAGTCTACGGCAGTGAACATGCCTCGTCAGGCATGCAACTCGCGTCACGCGTCGAGCAAAAGAAAACACCAGGAATGGCGACCTGCCTACTGGTAGGTCGGATCGACAAGGTCAGTATGGCACGGTATTGGGTTTGGCGTAAAGGGGTGGCCTATAACGCTGAGCGGTTCGGAAACGAATCAGGACGCGCGAGTGATCGCGAGATTCGTCAGTTGGTTCATGTACATCGAGAACTCGAAGTTCTGAAGCAGCGCTTCGCCAAAGCGCAAGGCCGCTTTCATGATGCTGCCGTCTTCCGCTTCGACACGTACCACCGTGGCGTTCCCGACAAATGACTCCGGCAAGACCGCCTCAGACTGAATCTGCGACGTGGGAATAGACACCATGACCCGCTGCCCGGGCTTCAACTGGTGCTTGGTGCGCAACAGAATGCCCGTGGACGAGATGTTGCGGGCAATTCCAGGACCAATAAGCCGGTTCTTGCGGTCTTCGTCTTCCACCATAATGGAAAGCTTAATCTTGGAATCATAGCGCGGCGCAACTCGACGATTGACGGGATGCTCAAAGGGGTCGTCCCACACTGCGTCTACATTATAGCGACTCATGGCGGCACTCTCCTCGATTTCCAACAAATTTAGATTATCAAACAATTCGCGAAATGTCCAGCAGAAAGTTCGATTTGCGCAGATTTATTCTTGACGAATTGCTTCACAATCCGGGCATTTTTAACACTAAGGCCAGAAGGAAGTCGCAGGAATACATTCCAATGGCTACTACCATTGGATTCCAGCATGGTTTTCAGGGTTTAGACAGGTAAAAAGACCAAGATCGACCGTCAATTTGGCTGAGAATCGAGCTCGTGCCCTGAAAGTCACTTGACGCGAACAGGGTTCGGGCATTGTGGACGCCGCTACCTGGAAGCTATAAGGCCCTCGTCTAGTCTGAACCGGCTGCCGGGTCGAAGCTGTCGAAGAACTCGCTGAACGAAGCGTCCGGATTCCGCTTCATAAACTCCATGGCAGCCCGCGGGTGCTTATTGAGCACGCCGGTCAAGGCGTAGGGAATCTCGTACCCCCAGCGCAGTTCGGCCATCATGTCGATGAAGTATTTCTGGATGAGGTCCAGAACGGGCCGGATGTTGAATTTGGGATTGCGCAGGAAACCCATGAGCAATTCCAGCGGGCAATTGCCGGCGGCGCGCCCCATGCCGAACACGGTGGCATCGAGGTAATTGATCCCCTTGATAATGCCTTCGATCGTATTGGCAAATGCGAGCTGCTGGTTATTGTGCATATGAATGCCGACTTCCTTGCCTTTCAACCGGCTCAGATATTTCTCGGCAAAGTAATGGACTTGCTCGGAATACAGATACCCGAAACTGTCCACGAGATAGACGACTTCGAAATTGGTTTGCGCCAACTGATCGAGCGCTTCATCGATTTCGGGATCGAGGCAATGCGAAATCGCCATGATGTTGACGCAGACTTCGTATCCCAGCGCCTTGATGTGATTGCCAAGATGAATGGCCTTGTCAATCTCTTTCGCGTAGGTGGCCACGCGGTACATCTTCACGATGGATTCGCTGGCGGGGAGTATGGAATCGTAATCGGTCCGTCCCACGTCGCACATGACCGAAATCTTGGACGGGCATTCGTAGGCCACTTCGCGTAAGTCGGCCTCGTCGCAAAAACGCCACGGACCGAATTCAGCGGTGCTGTACTGCTTCTTGTCCGCTTTGTATCCCAGCTCGATATAGTCGACACCGGCCTTGGCGAGACCGTCAAACACGTCCCGAACCATTTCCTTCGAAAAATGCCAGTCATTCATCAGGCCGCCATCTCGAATGGTGCAGTCCAACACCTTGATTTCTGGTCGGTACATGGTAAATCTCCCCAACAGCGGTAGTGCATTCATAGAGCAGTTAGCCTAAAGAAAGCCCATCGGGATGTCAATTGCAGCTTACAGAGACACACTATTTCTAGACAATGGCACACTTTCATCAAACTTCAGAATCATGGCCCCGAACGGCTCCAGCTTGATCGGCACGTCCGTTGCCGAATCGCACGGCGAGATCTTACCTGTGGCCGGATCCCATTGCTCACCGGCGCCGCTCGCGGCAAAGGTCACCTTCCCTTCCCAGGGTTCACGTCCGTCGTTGTACACGAAGAAAACTTCACGGTCATTGATGCGACGGTGTGTCGCCCGGATGGGCGAGTCTTGGCCAGAACAGGTGATGTCGCGTCCGATGAGCGCGTCGACAGTCTTCGCGAGTTGGTCTTCTTTGCCCTCCGGCAGAAACACGCCGCATCCGCCTGCGTCGTTCTTGTGTACCTGGGAGTCTGGTTCCTCGCCAAAGATCTCTTTCGCCAACTCGGCAACGCGCGGCGAGGGAAACTCGATCTCGCTGTTGGCGGGCTTGCTTGTCAATGCGATGACTATACCGCCCGCTCGGTAGAACGCGGCGAGATTCTCCCACGACTTCAAAGGCAAGGTATCGGTATCGGGCAGCACCACGACGCGCCACGCGAGGTTGCCGTGTCGCAACGCTCCATCGGCCACGCTGGATTCCATAATGGCTTGCGAATCCACAAACGTGAAATCACGGCTCGCCTTGTACAGGTAGTTGCCCGCGTCGCGAAACACCTTATCAAGCCGCTGTGCCTCGGGCGAGGCGTCTCTCACCCATTCGCGCGACGGTGTGAACCGCAACCACATCGACTCTGTGGGATAGACGACGGCGATGTCCGCGACCTGATGCCCGCCACGAAGCGCGTTCGAACAACGCCCGACCCATTCGTTAAGCCGATTGAGCGCCGCGTCGTCGAGGTCCTGATAGGAGTAGTAACTCGTAATCGTCGTGATGCCGTTGGCCATCTGCTTGTTGCAGGTTCCGCGAATCTCGGCCTCCGTCACGACGCGAACAGGACGTGTGTCGTCTTTGGCGCGGTAGTGCTGGCTGTGGTCGGAAGTCTCGCTCATGGTGACGGTGCGGCCTTCGAGTTCGGCGGCGCTGCTGAGCAAGCGCGCAATATACCACGGGACTTCTTCGGGTAGACTCGTCAGGCAATCGATGCTGGGCGCGTCGAGCCGCCGCGCGCATTGGAAGAAGTTGCCGTAGAACGGCACATGCCACAGGAGCTTCTCTTCGCACAACAGATGACCGCCGCTCAAAACACCGTGCTGACGGCCCCAGGTTTGGAGTTGGCCGAAGAAGTTCTCGGAAACCAACTCTCCAATCGTCTGCCAGAAATCGTAACGTGCTTTGAGACTCTGCGGACCAGTGTTCGTAACCAGCGACGGCCAGCACGGTTCGAGGGCGTAACCGCGACGTTTCGCGAACTCGTCGGCCAACGCAGGCGCCCACGGCAACACGCTGTAGGGTTGTTCCCGCAGAAACACGCTCATCAGGGAAGGCTCGTCGGTGAACGTCGCGACAAAGTTCTGACCGAGATCGTTGCCCATACGCCGGGCGTACTCCGCGTGCGTGACCTCAATGAATCGCGCGGTCGATTCAGGTTGAAGCAGGTTGATGTACGGGAACTTGTAGGCAAGGCTCCATTCCGCGTGCGTGCCTTTGTAAAGGACACCCTGCGTCAGAACGAGAATTCTCCAGTCCCCCGCGGGCGCTTCCCATGCGAGCTTGCCCTCTTTAATGGACGATGCAAGATCGACTGCTTGATCGAGTTGCGCCACGCCGTCTTTCACCGGAAATGCGGACGCGCGCATCAGGTCGCCGGGCGGCACGTCGAGCG
>JAIBAQ010000298.1 GCA_019695095.1 Candidatus Hydrogenedentota bacterium | reverse complement strand
TTCCGATCTTGCGCGGTCTCCCGACCGCGCCACTCTTACGACCGCAGGTCTCCATCGCGTGCCCGTCCGTGCCCGTCCGTGTTTGTCCGTGTAGGTCCGTGTAGGTCCGCGTAGGTCCGTGGCCCCCTCGCAGTGCAACGAACTCGCGCATATCCCCTCGCTGTGGCGCGGTCTCCCGACCGCGCCACTCTTACGACCGCAGGTCTCCATCACGTGCCCGTCCGTGTAGGTCCGTGGCCCCCCTCGCAGTGCAACGAACTCGCGCATATCTATGAAAGGAGTTCTATCATGGCCACCGCCACTCAATCCCACGAACCCACGCCCAAACGCGTCGGCGTCGTAAACGCCATCCTCGGCCATTGGCTCCACGGAACCAATCCCTTCCTAACCCCGGAAGAGATCACCCGCGCCAAATACCATTGCCGTCAAAAGCTCGCGGAGGCCCGCGTTCGCCACGGCGGCCGTCCGCCCGTCGACGTGCTTCTGTGCATCGATGAGACCGTTGCCCTACACCTCCTCGCGTTCCGCGAGACGATGCAGACGCTGCGCCGCACAAACCCATTGCTCGCCGACGACGAGCCGCAGCAGGAACTGCAGGTTTTCCCGGGCGATCCTCCAACCGGCGCCCCAGGCACTCCAGACCGAGGCAAAACGAAACCGCCGAAAACCGCCCCAACCCGTGCGCGCACTTCGGAAGCGGAACCCCTGTTTAAAGCCCTAGAGCAAGCGCGCAAAGCCCGAAAAGAACTCGATGACCTCATCGAACACGTGCCCAAAGCGCAAAACACCAAGACCTCGTGCGGCATCTCGCCGGAAGTCCTCACGATGATCGACGAATGCGACGAACTCATGAAAGAAGTCTATGCCTTGGGCATCAAACGAAACGCAACGTACACCGGCCCGCCCATGCCCGGCGCGCCAATCAACGTTCCACTCAATGGGGAGTACGACCCGTGAAGCATCCATTCTACGGTGAACATATGCACCGCGTGCTCGGCAGATTCGGCTATAGCGAACAAGCAATCGAAGAGTATGCCGCCCTGAAAACCCGGACAACCTTCGCAAACAGGTTCTTCTCCGATGCCCGCGGCCGTCCATGGACTCCACGCCCGTACCAGTTCGAGTCGCTCGAATCGCGCCAAAAACGAAAAGTCCACTGCGATGGGCGCGACGTGGGCAAGACGGCCGAGATCGAAATCACCGCGTGCTGGGCATCGATGCTACGCCCCAACTCGCAGATGCTCATCGCCACGCAGTGCGAGAACCACCTGTTCCCGCTGATGGAACGGCTCACGCGCCGTTTCACGACAACGCCCGTCTTTTCGGGACATCTCGTAGAGATCCGGCGATCACCCTCGTGGTTTCTGCGCTTCGACAACGGTTCTGTGCTCTGGGGGCGCATCGCCGGACCGCACGGCATGAACTTCCAGGGACTCCACGTCGATTGGCAAATCATCGACGAAGCCCAGGAAATGACCGAAACCGCGTGGGGCGAGTTATACCAAGCGCTCAATGGCGGAGGTTCGCGCTGGGTCTACGGAGTGCCCAATGGACTCCGCAACACGTTCTATCGCATGACCCAGATGCCCGACATGGAGACCTACAACTGGCCTTCGTCGTGGAACCCCGAGTTCTCCGCAAAGAAGGACGACGAACTTGCGCGGCTCTACGGGGGCAAAAACTCGCCCGGCTACATCCACCGCGTGCTCGGCCAACACGGATCGCCCATGCACGCCGTGTTCGATCTCGATCACTACCTCGCTTGTGTCGACGACGGACTCGACTTCCTCGATGTGCACCTCACCGAAGGCGACGCGTTCGATCTGTCCGAAGCCCCCAAAGGCGTCTACTACCTCGGATGCGACCTCGGTTACGCGCGCGATCCCTCCGAATTCGTCGTCTACTTGTCGGAACCGCCGCATTTGATTAATGTCGCGCGCATCCATCTCGAAGGCGTCAACTACGCCCGCCAACAAGAGATCATAGTGCAACTCGACCGAGCCTACGCGTTCCGCAGCATCGGCATCGACGCCGGCAACAACGGACGCGCCATCGCCCACAACCTCATGAACCGGAGTTGGGAATGGTGCGACAAGATCCGCGCCTTCGAATTTGGCGGACTCACCGATCTCGGCGAACTGCCCAACGGCTCGCCCGACCGGCGTCCCACAAAAGCCCTCATGACGGAACTGATCCAGCGGCACATGCTCGACCGATCGATTGTGTTCCCGCACCTGCCCGACCGCGAATCCCAATACGCCTCGCACACCTACTCTGTCGGGCAAATGGGCCAGATTCTGTTCGAAAAAGGCGACGACCACCTCATCGACGCCGACCGCTGCGCCGTGCTCGCGCATCACCTCGACACATTCGAACACTTCAATCCGCGGCCCCCGCTGCCATTGATGTTCGATACATTCTGAAAGGAACGGGGCAATGATGGATTGAAGAATGAGTCCTCGACGTTGGGCAGCGTCGCAGGTGCGTTTGCAGCAATTCGAAATTGGCACGCAAATTGCTGTAACTGGATTGTATTGACAAACGGAATGCACTTGTGATCTCGCGGTGTTCAGTTTAGGATGGAGCGTAGAAGAAGGGGTGTATGATATGGCAACTGCGCATGATGTGGCGGCATTTATTCTGCAAAGGAAGGGCCCAATGACGGCCATGAAATTGCAGAAACTTGTTTACTACTCACAGGCATGGTCGCTTGCGTGGGACGACGCGCCGCTTTTTGACGAAGTGATTGAAGCGTGGGCAAATGGTCCAGTCGTACCCGAATTATTCGATGTTCATCGCGGACAATACACTGTCCGCGATTGGCCGAAGGGTAATCCGTCCAGTTTATCCCAAGTGCAACTTGAGACGATCAACGCGGTTTTGGATTTCTACGGCGACAAGAATTCTCGTTGGTTAAGCGACTTAACACACAACGAAGACCCATGGAAAGATGCGCGCAAGGGGCTATCGCCAAATGACAGGGGCTCAAGCGTAATAACGCATGATGCCATGGCGTGGTACTATCAGAGCTTAAGCGCGAATGGGTAAACCGAAACCTCGCCACAGCTATTCTCCTAGCCTCCTCAAGAAACCATACGCTGACTCCCGAGGAAGTCTGCCCAAGAAACCCAAATATGGGCCCGTTACTCGAGACGAATCGCCGAGTTGGCATTTTGGGTCTATGGACTGGGATGGCCCGTATGGATGGAGAGTGATCGCGCGGGATTCGATGGAGTCGTTGATTGAGCGTTTGCGTAGCTTTGAGGCACTAAAGTGGAAGGATATACTTGTTCAGGGAGGAGATAGGAAACAACACCATTCCATGCCTATCAATGAAATCTGCAAGAATGCACAGAAACGGCTATCCGAAATCAGGCAGGATGATATAGATGAACTCTTCTCGTTTCGCATAATGAAGAAGAAGCGGCTCTGGGGCATTCTGGATAGGCATGTGTTTAAGATCCTATGGTGGGACCCGGATCACCAAGTCTATCCCATGGACACGAAAGATAATGGATAGGGGGGCGCAGATCACCGATAACTGATGGAAGCATTTCTTGGGGATTATCGAATCTGCTACTGACGCCAAGGGCTCAATCTGCATCCTAAGATGAAAAGTAACCTCAGTGTGATGCGATAATCATACGGTTAGTCAACATGCTGCTAATCAGACTCACAATACGAATCTTAGACAGACCGTCCGGTCATGGGCGCCACCAAGGCGAGCCTCTTGCGACCGCAGGGTCTCCAAAACGGCGCGTAAAGGCCTGGCGTCATCAGTGGATGTACGCGGAGGAATTCAGGGACTGACCCAAGCGAAGCGAACGCAGTGAGCGAAAACGGGTCTGTCCCTGAATTCCGACGACTGCCCCACAATCGAAATCCCGGCGGGGGTTCTCACCCCCACCGGGATATTTTCGTGATGGCGTATGTTCGGGATGCGCTATGCATCCGAATCGAACAGGAGCCCCTCCAACTGACGCAAACGTGCCGCAATTTGGAGCAGGTCTTCAGGCGGTATCTGCTTGATGACCTCGCGATTCTCGTCCAGGATTTGAGCAACAATGCGCTTGGTGCCGTCGTCTACACGAAGCCTGGTACCTCCTCGCTGAACTGCCGATTCCACACTCGACGCCGCGTCAGCCTGGGTAGGCTGAGGACTTACTGGCGCAACGCGCGCCGCTTCTTTTGGCGCTGACTCGGGAGCGCCGCCAGAAGGAGTCCGAGCCACCGACGGAGTGGCAAGAGCCCGAAGCTCCTGTCCCGTCACGCTTGGTACTCCCATAGGTCGTCTCCCTGCGAAAGCCTAGGCGTCTTCCTCTCACGCGACGTTATGCCGCAGCCGGATAGACCGTCCGTCTTTCGCGTTCGTTGCAGCGCAGCCCCGTTCCCGGGAATGCCACGCTGCTTGGACCCTTACCGCGCATCCACATAAACGCGCGGCAAAGCGAACTGGCTACCCTAGCAATGTCAGCGCCGTCTGAGGCAACACGTTGGCCTGCGCCAGCACACTGGTGCCCGCGCTTACCAGAATCTGGTTTCGCGTAAAGGTAATGGTTTCTCGTGCGATGTCGGCGTCACGAATCGCGCTCTGCGCGGCGGCAGAGTTCTCTTCCTGAATCGCCAGCGTATTGATCGTGAATTCGAGCCGGTTCTGGAACGCGCCGAACGTGGCCCGGAGAGACGATACACTCTGAATGGCCGAATCAAGCTGCGCCAAGGCAGACACCGCGCCGGCAACGGACGAAATGTTGACCGTGCTGATGCCGAGGTCGCGTGTCGATGCGCCGCGGACATTGAGCACCAGAGTCTGGCCCTGCTGCGCGCCCGCTTGAAGCGTGATCGTCTGCGCAACGCTCAGCACCTTGATTCCATTGAATTCGGTGTCCTGCGCGATGTCGTCGATCTGCGACAACAACTGGCTCACTTCGTCCTGCAACGCCCTGCGGTTCGCATCGCTCTGCGTGCCGTTCGCCGACTGCACCGCCAGCTCGCGTATGCGCTGCAAAATGTTCGTGGATTCGCTCAGCGATCCTTCGGCGGTCTGCACAAGGCTGACACCGTCTTGAGAGTTGCGCTGCGCTACTTGCGTACCGCTTACAACCGAGCGGAAACCTTCCGCGATCGCAAGACCCG
>JAIBAQ010000297.1 GCA_019695095.1 Candidatus Hydrogenedentota bacterium | reverse complement strand
TTCCTCGTGGAGGCCAGGCACAACGGGGCGAAGGTTGTCGTGTTTTCGCCAGACTTCAGCCAAACATCGAAAATCGCCGACGAGTGGATACCCATTCATCAGGGGCAGGACGGGGCATTCTGGATGGCGGTCAATCACGTCATTCTGAAGGAGTGCTTTGTCGACCGGAATGTCGCGTATTTCACCGATTACCTCAAAAAGTACACAGACGCGCCGTTTGTGGTGTGTTTGGATGACACAGGTAAAGGCGTATTCCGGGCGGGAGCGTATTTGCGCGCGTCTCAAATTCCGGGCGCCAAGGATGAAGAACTCGCAGAGTGGAAGCTCTTTATGTTCGACGAAACCACAAGCGAGTTGCGTATGCCGAAGGGCACGGTGGGCCACCGCTGGCAGCAGGAGAAGGGACATTGGAACCTCAAGTTGGAGGACGATAAGAGCGGCTCTCCCATCAACCCGTTGCTTTCCTTGAATGGGCATGGCGCAGAGAACGTCAAGGTGGAGTTCTGGGACTTTTCACAGTCGACGAATGACAAGCCTGTACGGCGCAGCGTTCCAGCACGACGAGTCGAGACGATCGACGGGCCGGTGTGGGTAACCACGGCCTTCGACCTCATGCTCGCGCAGCATGGCGTCAGCAGTGGACAACCCGGTGAATGGCCGTCGAGCTACGAGGATGACACCCAACCCTACACACCCGCTTGGCAAGAGCAGTTCACGGGCATAAATGGGAGCGTGGTGGTGAATTTCGCGCGCCAATGGGCGCAGACCGCTGAACGCACACACGGCAAGTGCATGATCATTATCGGTGCGGGCGTCAATCACTGGTATCACAACAACTTGATTTATCGTGCCTGCATCACGACGTTGATGTTGACTGGCTGCGTGGGCAGAAACGGCGGTGGCTGGAACCATTACGTCGGTCAAGAGAAGTTAGCTCCTCAGGCTTCCTGGGGTCCGATCGCATTCGGGGCGGACTGGGCAGGTCCGCCTCGTTTGCAGAATTCCCCTTCGTTCCATTACGTGCACTCCGATCAGTGGCGCTATGACATGCCGTTCAACGAGATCTGTGCGGTAGGTGATGAAACCCACCGAATGGCCTCGGGGCATACTATCGACAAGCAGGCGCTTGCGGTGCGTTGCGGGTGGTTGCCATTTTTTCCGCAATTTACACAAAGCAATTTCGAGGTTGTGCGGGAAGCTGAGGCCGCAGGCGCCACCACCAATGAGTCGATCATCCAGCGCGTCATTCAGCGACTTAAAGATCGGTCGCTGAAGTTCGCAAGCGAAGACCCTGATGCGCCGGAGTGCTGGCCGCGCGTGTGGTATATCTGGCGCGGAAACGCCTTGCAGGCCTCGGCAAAAGGGCACGAGTACTTTCTTAAACACTACCTGGGTACACACCACGCAAGTATCGCCAACGAGGTCGCTCAGGAACATGTGAAGGAAGTCGCGTGGCACGAAAAGCTCGACCTAGGGAAAATGGACTTGGTCGTCGATCTGAACTTCCGCATGGACACGTCCGCGCTCTATTCGGACATTGTGTTGCCAACGGCGACCTTTTATGAAAAGGACGACCTAAACACCACGGACATGCATTCGTTCATGCATCCGCTTCAAGCGGCTGTTCCTCCATGTTGGGAATCCAAGAGCGACTGGAAGATCTTCCGTGAGATTGCGCAACAAACCTCGGAACTTGCCAAACGGTATTTGCCCAAGCCGCTTAAAGACGTGGTAGCCAGTCCCTTGGCGCACGATACGGCAGCCGAAGTCGCGCAGCCAACTATCAAAGACTGGGCACATGGGGAATGCGAACCGATTCCCGGCAAGACAATGCCCAACTTGACCATCGTCGAACGGGACTACACCAAGGTCTACGAAAAGTACATCAGTCTCGGCCGAAACTTCCGCGACAAAGGCATCGGCATGCATGGAACCAATTACATGGTCGATGACCTATACGATGAGTTCATGAAGACGCACCCGGTCGAGGAATGGGGTGGCGCGAAGTACCCCTCCCTGTTTGAAGATCGATCGGTGTGCGACGCCATCCTTGCATTTGCTGCTGAGACCAATGGGGAGTGCGCCTTCCGAGCCTACGCGGCAGAGGCCATCAAGACGGGCATCGACCACACACACACGGCCGAACCAACGCGGGCCGTGCGGATGTCGTTCAAAGACATCTGCACGGAGCCGCGACGTTTGTTGACCACGCCATACTGGACAGGAGACGTGCGGAACGGCCGTACGTACAGTGCATTCTGTCAGAACGTCGAAGGTCTCGTCCCTTGGCGTACCATGACGGGCCGCCAGCACTTCTATCTGGACCACGAAGCGTACCGCGCATTCGGCGAACACTTGCCGACGTTCAAGCCGCGTGCGGATCGACGGACGACGCGTGATCTTGAAATCACCGCATCCGACCATGGCTCGCTCGTTCTCAATTACCTTACGCCGCATGGCAAATGGCATATCCACTCCACATACGGCGATACCCTGCGTATGGAGACTCTTTCTCGGGGAATAGAACCGTTCTGGATGAATGACAGCGATGCCGGTCTTCTCGGGATTCAAGACAACGACTGGGTGGAGATCATTAATGACCACGGCGTGGTTGTTACGCGTGCCTGCGTGAGTGCGCGCATACCTCGCGGTATCTGCTTCATCTACCACGCTACGGAACGGACCATCGGCGTGCCGAAAGCGCCTGGGCGCGGGAACAAGCGCGCGGGCGCGCATAACAGCCTTACGCGCGCGCGCTTGAAGCCCCTCTTCATGATTGGCGGCTACGCGCAATTCAGCTACGCGTTCAATTACTGGGGTCCGACCGGCGTGAACCGGGACACCTACGTGGTTGTGCGCAAAATCGTCAAGCCCGAGTGGTAGGAAAGGAGTCTCTTTCGTATGGACGTACGCGCTCACGTAGCGATGGTGTTTCACCTCGACAAGTGCATTGGGTGTCACACGTGCAGCGTCGCCTGCAAGAACGTGTGGACGGATCGAGCCGGCGCCGAATACATGTGGTGGAACAACGTCGAGACTAAGCCGGGAACGGGCTACCCGACGCTTTGGGAAGACCAACTCAACTACAAAGGCGGCTGGGAACTGACCGCGAAGCGGGAATTGAAGCTGCGTTGTCAAACCAAGGTGAGCAGCTTTCTTAAGTTGTTCTATAACCCCAATCAGCCGGGGCTGGACGATTACTACGAGCCATGGACCTATACGTATCAGAACCTGTTTGATGCAGAGGCCGGAGACGACCAGCCGACCGCCGTGCCCATCTCGCAGATAACCGGAGACGTGATGAACATCGAGGCCGGTCCCAATTGGGATGACGACCTCGGCGGTTCGCCGGTGTACGCAGAGAATGACCCGAACCTCAAGCAGCTTACGGAGGATGAGCGGCGGATGCTGTTTGAGATCGAGAACATCTCGATGATGTATCTCCCGCGCATCTGCAATCACTGCGCAAATCCGAGTTGCGTCGCTTCATGCCCTTCGGGGGCCCTGTACAAACGAGGCGAGGACGGCATCGTATTGGTCAATCAGGAAAAATGCCGCGGGTGGCGGGCCTGCGTCTCGGCGTGTCCTTACAAGAAGATGTACTACAACTGGCAGACTGGCAAGTCCGAGAAGTGCATTCTCTGCTTCCCTCGCGTCGAGACAGGGCAGCCACCTGCCTGCTTCCATGCGTGCGTGGGGCGCATCCGCTACATGGGTGTCCTCTTGTATGACGCGGACCGCATCGAGGAATCCATGAAAGCGCCTGAGCGATCTCTGGTCGAAGCGCACCGAAGCATACTACTCGATCCGAATGATCCCGGCGTGGCGCGTGAAGCAGAGAAATCCGGTGTTAGCGAGAAGTTCGTGGCTGCCGCTCGACGCTCCCCCGTATACAAATATGTGAAGGAGTGGGAACTCGCGCTGCCGCTCCATCCCGAATTTCGCACGATGCCCATGCTGTACTACGTCCCGCCGATGTTGCCGGTCTCCGGCCGCGTTGGAGACGGCATCTATCAGCACGATGCTGAGGAGTTCTTCTCTCATCTTGACAAGGCGAGGTTGCCAATGCGCTATCTCGCAGCACTATTTGCTGCTGGAAACGAGGAAATCATCCACGCGGCCATGAAGAAGCAAATGGCCGTGCGTTACTTCAAGCGAGCCCAGGAACTCGATGATGTGGAGCCGGAGAAGGTGAAGCGCGTCTTGCGCGAGGGGCATGTCACGCCGGAACAGGCGGAAGCCATCTATCGCATGACCGCCCTGGGCTCCATCGAAAACCGATACGCCATGCCGCCGATCCAGCGTGAAGAAGCCATTGAGGGAGACAACTCCGAGGGATGCGCGCCGGAGCGATGCAAGGGCCAGTGTGGTTTTGGCCCCGTGCAAACACCGAAAAGAGGGTCGTAGACATGCTTACCACCGTATCGACAGTTCCGGCGCTGGCCGCCCTGGGCGCCTTGCTTGAATATCCGGACAATAGATTTCAGTCGCGATTCGATGAGGCCGTTGCACTGTCGCGAGAAGTGAGTGCGGATGCAGTGGAGGCGCTGAATTCGCTAGGTTCCGAGGTGGCAAACCTCTCCACTGAGCAGGCTCAAGAGATGTATACACGCTCCTTCGACCTTGCGCCGGTCTGCGTGCCCTACGTGAGCGTGCACATCTTTGGCGCCGAGAGCTTCAAACGCGCGGAATTGATGACGGGGCTCAAGGCGGCCTATGAACGCGTTGGCTTCACATGTGGTTCGGAACTACCAGACCACGTAGCGCTGATTCTGCGGAGCGCACCCCACCTTGATGCCGAAGAGTGGACGGATCTGAAGACGCACGTGCTTCAGCCTGCCTTGGAAAAGATGGCGCCGGCGCTTGAAGCGGCGCGCAGTCCATGGCGGCATGTCGTGC
Organism: Candidatus Hydrogenedentota bacterium; assembly: GCA_019695095.1. Lineage (NCBI taxonomy): Bacteria > Pseudomonadati > Candidatus Hydrogenedentota > Candidatus Hydrogenedentota bacterium. The sequence continues at coordinate 253 of JAIBAQ010000297.1, read as the reverse complement.
GAGCGGCTCAGCATGTAGTGAGTTTAGGGGATGAGAACGATGGTAACTAATTTCTTCTATGTCGGACTGCCGTACATGGCATTGTTTTCGCTTGTCGCAGTCTCCATCGCCAGGCTGAGAGTGAACCGATTCAGCTATTCGTCGCTATCGTCGCAGTTCCTGGAGAGCAAGCAACTGTTCTGGGGATCGATGCCCTGGCACATCGGCATTCTGATTGTCTTTCTTGGTCACCTGCTTCCCTTTCTCTTCCCGT
>JAIBAQ010000296.1 GCA_019695095.1 Candidatus Hydrogenedentota bacterium | reverse complement strand
GGTTGGACCCTATCGTGCACGCGCCCAAGTTACGAGCATTAAGCAGTGCGTATGGAAGCAAGGCAGGCTCGTCCAACGAAACCCGCCACGTCGGATTTGACTAGGCCTTCTCATGGAAGCCGCAAAGACGCAGCAATGGCAGTGCCGAACCTGAGAAATTAACTCAAAGCCGCGAGGATTCTTCTATTGAGGGACCCCTTCGCGGTTACCTCAGCCTCCTTGCGTCTTTGCGACTTAGCGTCTTTGCGTTAAACATCTTCGAACGTCATTTCGTCACTGCCTTCCGCACCGATTTTCTTCTTCTGCTAACCACCTGTATGTGTTGGCTCCGCCACGGTGATGGCAAGTGTGGCGCGAACGTCTGAACCCGGCATTGAAGACGCCCAGTACCACGCGCTTGCGTCGGACCACGACGTTGCGCTGCGCAGCCAATCACTTACGTCGTCGACCCGAGCAGGCAATTGCCTGCTCGTATCTATTTCGGAGAGTGCGAAATAGCACTGGCTCACCGTGCGTTTGGCCCCGTCGGGGGCCGTGTACTCAAAGCGGCTCCAGACATGTCCTTGCTCGTCGCGCAGACTTGGCATGGGCGTACAATCGCCGCCCAACGCGAGATAGCAGTTCTCGGCAGGATGCAGCATGCGCGTCGCGATTGTGCAATAGCGCATCAAGACGACTTTACCGGTGTCGCCCACACGGAACTGTGCCCACGCACCCGGAAATCCCGACAGAAATGAGTCCCATTCCGAGGGCAGAGGTATGGGACTCAAAGTCTGTCCTTGCCACGTCTTCGGCCAAGCGACGGTCGTTGTGCTGGCCGTTGCGGCGGGAATGCCGCCGGGTAGCATTGTCAGGCCCGCTGTTGCTGCGCAGGCCAGAAGAAAAGTCAACTTCACCAAAGGACCAGCTTTTGAGGCGACGCCCTCCGGGCTGATACGTCGCGTCTGGCGACGATGCAGAAATTTCGCGATAAGCAGCAGCAAAACCGAGCACTCCGCAAAGACAACAATGCCGATCAGCGCGTGTGCGGGTGCATCGGGTGGAATGTTGACGAGCACAAGGCTCGCAGCGCGGTGTGCATTTCCAAAGAGCGCAAGAAGCACAGATGACGCAAGCAGAGCAAAGGTAGGGATCAGACGAAAGCGCAACAAAAGCGATAGGGCGCCCGCGAGGACAAGCGACGCGGAAAGCATGCGAATGCCGCTGCAGGGCGCGTCGACAAAGACGACATTTCCTCCGGTGGAGAGTCCCGTACCGACCGCAGCGACGTTACCCAGCAACATGACAGCCGCAAGCTTTGTAGCGCACAGTCGCAGCGGATAACCAACATAGAAGTCGAGCGCTGTGCTGACGAGGGGCGCCTGCGCCAACAGCGGAAAGAGTCCCCAACTCACGCGCCGCGTTTCCGCTGGAAGAACGCCAACCATGACACAGCCCACGGCCATCACGGCGAGTTCGCACGACACCAGTTTCGGCACGTGTGGGAAGAGCGCCGCATAGAGAACGACGAAACCAGTGGCAGCGATTAGCCAGTCGCGGGCAGGGGCATCGTGACGATCATTGGTTGCCTTAGTATTTAGGACCATTCTCGTCCAAATGATCAGTGTTGCGCAGAAGACCCACGCGCCCCAGCTTGAACCCCAAGGCGCACGCCAGCGCTCCCACATGGCCGCGAATGCCGCCCAACATGCTGCGGCCACAACGAACACCCAGAAGAGTCCTGCTACGGCTGGCCTGACGATGTGCGTCATGGCCCGCTACTCGGTGCGCACCGCATTCCGGCGCGCTGCGCGGCTTCTCATCGCGGTTACCGCGAGCACAAGGACCACAGCGATAAGGAGCGCCCACTCCGACGGTTCGGGAATACCGGGAATCGCATCTTCATCGGCGGACGGGTCGAGGCCAGCCTCCGCATACTGTTGTTTTGTCTGAAGCACGACTGCGCCCGTAAGCGGCGTCACAATGCGAACCGTTTGCGCGCGCTTGCTGGCCTCCGTTTTCCATGTGGGGTCATTTGACGAGATGGCATTTAGTACGTCGTCATTTACGGCAAGCCGTACCATGTGTTCCATGGCTGACGAATTGCTGTCCTCGATTCCGGGTTCTGCTACTTGCGTGAGACTGTACGTCAACTGCAGATCGTTTCCTGTACCACCCTTCGCGCAGTCGACCAGGGTGTCCTCCAATGAACTTACCAACGGCACGCGTTCCACCATACCCGTCAGACTGTTCAACACTCGGTTGGGTCCCGACTTGACTTGAATCGACAACAAGGCCGGAAGTCCTTGTCCATTGGCCGGTCGCCGTCTCAACAGTTGTTGTAGACCTTCGCTGGACGACAGTTCGATAAGCTGTGGCCCATGGACCCACACGACTGCACCCTGGCCGGGTGCGCTGGAGGATACCAGGTTCCAAGCCTTTTCCAGTGCGGGCACGGCGTCGCAACCCCCTTCGAACGTGCGAGAAGCAAGCCACGTTGCGAGGCCTGCGTCTGGCGCGAAGAAAGAGTCGGAGAACGTCTCCAACTTCTGCCCTGCGAAAACGGCAGTGACTTGAACGTTGCCGTCAAGCGATTGGACCACGCGGTTCCAGTCGATGGGCACATCGCGCATGAATACTGAACCGTCCAGCACGAAACACAGCTTCGATACTTCCGCGGCAGGCGCCGGACCGGGAACAGCCTGAGCACGCGTGCCGTTCAGCTCGCCCACAAACGTGGAACCGTCCGCGCTGAGATACGGAAACTCCAGGGTGGCGCTATCGGAACTCTGCAGGAGCTCTTCCGTGAACTTCCCGCGAAGGGTCATCGTCCCGTTTGCGCTTTGCTCTTGAGAGAGGGTTGCGGCGCGCGCTTGTGCGTCCACGGTGGATTCCACCCAAATGGCGTGCTCGAGCTTTGGACCGATGTCGAAATTACATTCTGAAATGTACGGGAGTCGGAGAAACGACTTGCCATTTCGGACTGCGAGAGGCGCGGTAAAGCCTACCTTCACTTTCATCGTCCCGGAAGGAGGAACTGGATAGCACTGCAGCATTGCAACGCCGGGTCCGACAACATTGAGCAAAGCAGGATCGCGCCGGCGCTCCACGACCTTACGGTATGCCTCGCGGGTCTGCTCTCGGGTGCCATATGCCGCTTCACGTTCTTCGCCGTCAATCCAAAGGGTGAGTCGGGAAGGAACAGCGCCGGGCGGCATGTCGATGTGGGCTCGCGCTTCCTTTTCCCATCCGTCAGTGTTGCGGAATTCCAGAATCCACTCTATGTACGCGATGGCAGGTCCCGATCCATCCTGCTTGAAGGTAGTTACATTGACGTCTATGGCACTTTCCTTGAGACGCAAACCGCGCGCACGCCCCGCTACCTCTGTGCCGCCTATGTCGTTCCACGTCTCCATGACAGTTTCATCGAAGGCGACGCGGCCGGCGAACGGCGACGTGCCCGGGATTTCCGGCCTCGGAACGCTCCGATGTGAATTGCCTGTCAGGCGATAGTACAACGCATGATACGCAGACTTGTCCGAAATCCATTCCTCTTCCCAATTATCGACTCTGCGGCCGAACAGTTGCTTTCCAGGCAGTGCATAACAATCCTCGAGGACGGCGCCTTCAAGATGCAGCGTGCGTATCCAATCGACGGCACGTTCGCGTTCGGCGGCATCGTCAGATATCGCTTGCTTGACGAGATGCTTGGTATAGAGGGCTGGTCCCGCATACAGCCCGGTCAGTACGGCCACCAGCAACACACCCGCGCATGTGCACTTTCGCGCTGTCCGGCGGGGAATCATCCCGTGCGGCATCAGGCGATGCAGGAGTCGCATGTGGTATAGCCCTGATAGCATGCAGAACATGGGGGCCAAGCCCAGTAAGCCGCCCCCCACTGCAATGATCATTACCGTAGATACTGGGAGCATCGGCAGATAAACGACAAAGTACACCGTCGCAAGTGCTGTGGCATACGCATTCAGAAAGAGTGCCAACTTGGGCCATCGAACTGATTTGCCATACACGAGGCGGACAACCACTATGTCGCCGAACAGTATAGAAATCAGTAGCGCCACTCCCGCAGCCACATGCCAGATGGTGGGCACTGGGTCCATGTACATTCCAGCCATGATTCCGGAGTTGAATTCGACTATCAGGGCCAGCAATGGAATCGCAAATCCAAAGAACAGCACGAACGCGCGTACTCGGTCCGGATAGTGGTTGTGCAGCCTCTTCTCGCTGTGCTCGTCTGCAATCTCCCGCACGAGGCGCGCCGCCTCGTCCCGAGACGTATTCGAGCCGGTCTCCGTAAAACCCAGCACTTGTTGCGGGGTGCCTGTGGCGGCGATCACGCGATTGAGATGCTCCAACGTCACCAGCGGTCCGGACTGCGCCTCAACTTCCGTTGTGATATGGCTGCGCAGACCCTGCACTATTTCCGTTGCATCATCGCCCATGGACCTCGACAAACGGTCAACATGCTTCAAATACTCTTCGAGACTTTCTTTCGCTTCCGGTGTCCACTCAATCATGGTCCTGTCCACTTTCCATCAGTATCTCGACTTCCTTCACCAATTCCTTCCAATGGGTCTGCATCATATGAATGCTTTGCCGCCCTTTGTCGGTCAAGCCGTAGTACCTACGGGCGGGTCCGGAGGATGACTCCTCCAAGCGCGATTCGAGAAGTCCCGCCGCGCGCAAGCGAGAGAGCAGGGGATAGACCGTTCCCTCAGTGACAACCAGGGCTCGCATGCCGGCAAGCCGCTTCACGAGTTCATAGGCGTGGATATCGCCTTTGGAGAGCAGAGAGAGGATGCAAAGTTCGAGCAGGCCTTTGCGGGCCTGAGTGACCCAGTTGGAGAGGTTGAACTCGGACTGTGGTTCAGACATGGAACTGACAGAACCTCCAGCGAAAATGTACCACATAGTACTATGTATTGCAAGGTGTTTTGTGAAAATAAGAGCTAAACTATTTCCATCAAAGGCTTTACCTCATGGCGTGAGGAAGTTGACGCACGGACGCCGCAAGATAGATGGCAGTGCCGATCCCAGGAGATCAACCCAAAGATAAGATGAGAAGGCCGGTCCTCCGACGCAGTGCGATAAACTCGCCTGCAAAGTTAAACGGCACCGAGGTGCCATCAGGAGGAACCGGCCATGAGCAAGTATAGAACATCTGTTGGTTTGGA
>JAIBAQ010000295.1 GCA_019695095.1 Candidatus Hydrogenedentota bacterium | reverse complement strand
TGGCGAAATCCGCGGCAATTGCATCCACGGGAAGGGCCATGAGCAGGTTGTCTTGCGTCGAAACCTGCCTAAGTTCCACCAACAGCATGGGGTCTGTCTCCATAGCTGTGAAGGTCACGGTCCATTTCCAGACGCCAGCCTTGCCCGGAACATCCTCTATGAGATTGCTGATGACCATGGCTCCCTTAAGTTCTACGACGCCGAGGCAGTTCTTCAGGGCGTTTCCTCGGAAGTAGTATGTCAAGCAGCACGTTCCTGGTTCCGGGAGTCTAAACAGAGCAAGATGAGTGGACGCCCTCGCGGGGGTGGCCCCAAGAAACATGTCACCTCTGTAGCGAACGTAAGATCCGTCTTCGACTGCGTCGTAGACATCAATGGTTTGTCCGTCAAGCTTTCCGTAGTCCACGTGAGTCCGTTGGATCAGGTCAAATTCCACAGGATATACGGCACCAACGCCATTTTCGTGTGTTTGATTGGGGAATGACCGAGTGAACAGAACAGTGTACAACGTTTGCGCCTCTGTGTCCGTCAATGCGCGAATTCCTGAATAGGGCGAATACACCCCGGTGAATTTTGTGATGTCCAGTTCTTTAGGATGAATTCGTGTGTTGGGGTCCATGATGAGGGCGCGTCCCGAAAAGATTCGTCCATTTCCCGAATATTCGGGTTCAGAATAGAAAAAGGATGCGTAGCTTGGGTCGAACAGGTGCCAACCGCCATCGTAATACACCTCGGCGACAACATGGGTGCCTGTTACGGAGCCGATGTTTCGATATTGGATTTTTCGGGCTGGCATTCCGAGGCGCCTACAGAGCGAAACAAGTGCCGTGCTTCGTCCTTCGCACAAGCCGTGCCCATCCTGCAATTGTGCGCTACCGCACGAACCGACAAACTCTCCCGGTTGGAGGATCTGGGCCGAGTAACTCATCAGTTGCAGGACAGTTGACTCCGAAGGCGCTGGCTTCGAGTCTTCTCCAAATACTGTGTTTAGCGCCGAATCCAGGACGCTCAAGTCTTCCTCCGCGCTTAATGCGGTGTATTCTGCGAGTTCTGAATCGTCGTCGAGTCGCTTTGTCGAAAAGGCCTTGCTCAGTGGGATGGTAAGTGTCTCGCTCCTCATGACTTGGACTTGCCAGTTCTTCCAGTATATGGAGGCGGGGAATTGGGCCGATCTACACGATGCAACAATTCGAATTCGAGGAGACACGCGCGATTCAAAGAAGAAGGTGTTTTCGCCATTCTTGAGTTCGACTAAATTGGTCAGGCGCTTGACATTACCTTCTGCGTACTCACCCCATACGCTGACCGTTACATCCATGCCTTCGCTTAGTTCGGCGAGTATATCGGCGCGGTAAACGGCTGTAGTGTCAATGCCTTCGAGAGTTACGCCGAACATGCGATAGATACTATTGTCTGCATCCTGCGCCCGCCAGGTTTGCTTGAGACCGCGACCCTTGGAGTCCACTGCAACCGAGAATTCATGCTTCGCTTGAGTGACTCCGAATTCGGCGCCGCCCCAGGCGTCTGGTATACGCTTAAGTTTCTTCCAGGTAGAGAAATCGCAATTCAGCACCTTGTCTGAGGAGGGCATTGAACTCGGCTCCTCTGCCAGGAGCGTCGTACCTACGATCGCCGCAAAGAGGGCAGAGAGAATTCCCCCCGCCAATCGCAACACTCGACCCATCGTTACACTCCATTACAGGAATGGCACGTCCACGCGGTAATCTTGTTTCCTGCACCCGCACCATCGCCGTCAATTTACGCCAAATTCGATTTTCCAGCAACTTCAGAAGATGACCAGACGACCACAAGGACAGAATGTCTGCATTAATGCCGTGTCCTCCGAATGTAGCCAATTGGGGAGACAAAGGCAAGCCGCAGAGGCAAGCTACATATACGGATCCGAAGCAGTCCTGATCAGTCAGACAACACATGACGCACTCTGGTTTGTGGAATTCAAAGCGCGAAAAATGAGACTGACACGACCCGCCTCCTGGGTGGTGTCAGTCCCAAATGTCACCGTTCGTAGTGGTTATTTCTTCACGCCCAATTGCTCTTGTGCTTTGCCCTGGGCAATGAGCGACGTATAGTTCTCAAGTTCTTTCTGCACCTTTGGACTGGTCAGATCGATGGTCTTCTTCTGCTCGGCGGACATGTACGCCGCTTGGCACAGCTTGGTGATTTCCAGACCGTATTCCCAGTTCAGGAAGGCGTCTTTACCTTTCTTGAACGACTGGACGGCGTCCTCGAGCTCGTCCACGTATCCGTACAGATCCTCTTCATTTGGCTGCACGGCGAGCAGACCGCGCGTAGCAGTTGACTTCTCAAGAGCGACTTCCGCGTTCGCCACCGCCTCGGCGGCCGCATCGCCGATGAATACGGTCAGCGGTGATTGTAGCGTATTCATCTCAAATGCATAGCCCGGTCCAAGGCCGTCCATCAGCAGGCGCAGACCTTGTTTGTCGTACATCCACGAATTGGTGAATTGGGCCTTCGAGAGTTGACCCGTCTTCGGATTCTGAAACGTCACCATGCCGGTCGCGAAGTCTTCGGCGGGCGTCTTGGTGTAATCGACGCGCATCTTGTCTTTAAGTTGCTTGCGGTACTTCGGCAGGCCCCACTTCAGCAGAGCGACCTCGGCGTTTACGGACACCGGTTTCAGATACGTGGGCGCGGAACCAACCGGGTTCAGGACGAACCAAGAAACCGCGATACTGTGGCAGCCCATGTCGGAAAGCACGCCGCCGCCCTGTCGAGTCGGGTCCCAGAACCAGCCTTCGTGAGGTCCGCCGTGTTCCTCGGAAGAACGCGCCAGAGCGAGAGGACCCATCGCTTTCTGTACCGGCGCGAGTTGGGCGAGCGCTTTGCGCACGGACTTCATGTGAATCTGATTCTCGAAGTAAGCCGTGGGTAACTTGACGCCCTTCATGATCTCAACGAGTTGCCGCGCTTCACGCACCGTGCGACCCAGGGGTTTTTCGCAGATTACGCCTCTCAGGGCGGCGCCCGCTTTCACGGCATCGGCGATTTGGCCGACAAGATCCAGGCGTGCAAAATTGGGGGCCAACACACACACGGCGTCGACGTTCTTACACAGTTCGGCAACGCTCGGGTAGACCTTGCAGTCGCCCAATCCACTGGATTTTGCGTATGCGGCCAATTCCTCGGCGCCTTTGAGCGCGTAGACACCGGTCAAATCGGCGCTTCGCACGTACCGAAGCGCGGATGCCTGAAACTTCGCTATAAACCCCGCCCCGATAAACCCCAAACGCATGCGTGCCGTGCTCATGATTCCCCTCCGTTCGTGCCTGAACATTGTCCAATTGGACATTTTTCTCAGTGATTATAGTCTGAGTTAAGGCTTGATTGAAACGCTTTCGGCTGGTATGGTTCCGGGTACGGCAATAGGGGGCCATACGATGACATTCGGTACGCTTGACTGGGTAATCCTAATAGTCTATTTCCTCGCAATGGCGATGATGGGGCCATTGTTCGCCCGGAAGAACAAGTCCACGGAGAGCTACTTCCTTGGCAATCGCTCATTTCCGGGTTGGCTGATTGGCTTGTCCATGTTTGCAACGTCGATTAGCTCGATCACCTTCGTTGCCTACCCTGCCGACGCCTACAAGACGGCCTATCTCCGTTTCCTTCTTGCCCTAATGCTCCCCGTGGGCATCTTCATTGCCTCAATCCTCTTTCTCCCGTTCTTCCGGCACGCGCGCGTCACGTCAGCCTTCGAATATCTCGAAGGCCGTTTTGGTCCCGGTGTGCGTGTATACGCAGCGACGACGTTCATCATCAATCAAGTAGTGCGTCTAAGCCTGATTCTCTATCTCGTTTCGTTGTTGGTACACGAAATGACCGGATGGGACCGGTATACATGCGTATTCATCGGGGGTGTTTTCACCGCCTTCTATACGGTGACGGGCGGAATTGAGGCGGTTATTTGGACGGACTTTATTCAGTCGTTTCTCCTGTGGGGAGGTGGATTGGTTTGTCTCTACGTCGCGGTTAGCAGTGTTGACGGCGGCATACCGACCGTAGTGTCCACGGCATGGGCCGACGGGAAATTCATGTTGGGAGACTTGAATAAAGAGGGCCAGCTTGTCAGGGCGCCTCTGTTTTCACTTGCAGAAAAGTCGGTCATCATGATGTTTCTGATTGGGCTTGCCAACTGGCTTACGGAATACAGCAGCAACCAGAACGTGATTCAGAAATACGTGGCGACCAAGAATCCCAAGGAGGCCAAACGCGCCATTTGGATTTGCTGTTTGTGCAGCCTGCCTACGTGGGCTTTCTTCATGTTCTTGGGTACAACGCTCTACGTGTACTACAAGCTGAATCCCGATCCCATCGCGCATGAAATCCTCACGGGCGCAAATGGACGCAAGGCGGACTCTATTCTCCCGTTCTTCATCATAAAAGCCCTCCCGCAGGGCTTCAGTGGACTCGTAATCGCTGGCGTACTTGCCGCCGCGATGTCCTCCCTTTCTTCGAGCATCAACGCAATATCCGCAGTCGGCATTACGGATATCTATAAACGCCATATAGTGCGCCAAGGTACAGATCGGCACTATGTGGTCGCGGCCTGGGGAGTCTCGATCCTCAGTTCCATTTTAATGATCGGCGGGGCCGCCCTGCTCATGTGGGCGAACAGCAAGACGCTGCAAGATACCTCCACCAAGTTAAACTCGCTATTGATGTGCGGGTTATTGGGTCTCTACTTCTTCGGATTCGTGACCGTGCGCGGAGACGTGCGCGCGGTCATCGTATCGCTGGTATGTACCATCGCATTCTCCGCATGGATGATGTTCATAGAGATGGGGCTGATCACCAAGAGTCTGCTTATGGGCGTCCTGCACTTGCCGGAAGGTTTTGCCGGATGGGCGGCCAGACCGATGGATTCCTACTACGCCGGACTTGCAGGCAACATCATCATGTTCGCGGTAGCATACGTCTTGTCCATATTCGTCTTCACCGCGAAGCGCAATCTGAATAACCTCACGTTCTGGACGCAAGACTGGACCGAGGACGAGACCAAGTAAGGCGGATTTGGGCCAGTTACATCGGCTGAGGGCTTGAGAACAGCCGCATTGCACGGGTAGACTGCGCGCGCGTCGATGTATGGTTTTTCAATGACTCCCCAATACCGATGATCCCAAGCGTAAAACAGATCGAGTCGGCTTTCCGCCGTGTCCAAGATACGATAACCACATTCCTGACCAATGTGGGTGACGCGCCGTATCACGAAGACGA
>JAIBAQ010000294.1 GCA_019695095.1 Candidatus Hydrogenedentota bacterium | reverse complement strand
GAGCTTGTACGATACGTGCCCGCCGTGTTTGTTTCGTACGCGGGGATCGGTCTGTTATCAACAGCAATGGGCGTTGTATTTCGCCGCACTCAGGTTGTGCTCACCGTTACCGTGTTGCTCCTCGTGCTGAGCTACCTGACTATGCCTGGCTTTCAGTTTCATCTGCTTCCGTTTTCCGACATCATTGTCGAAACCAACATGAATTTGCTCCCGTTGGGCAATGGCATAGTGCCGCTTGAGGCCCCAGTTTTCACCCGTGCGATGGGGATGGCTACGATCTGCGGCGGTATCCTCTACGCAATCGCCGCAGCGGTCTTCTCCAGGAAGACGTGGTGATCGTCAATGTGTCTGTTTGTGAGAAGAACTGACTAGACCGGCTGACCCGCCGCCGCCTTCTCCAACTGATCGGCCTTGCGCTTCTCTTCCGACTTGTCGATGCGCTCGCTTGGTCCGGGTGTCCACCGCGTGCCATTCGGAAGGACAGAGCTCCAACGGTATTGACCCGTTCCGCAGTCGAGCTCAATAAGTTTCCCACCCTTGGTGAGCGTCATGCCGCCATAGCCGCCCCAACCGGTAGCCCTGCCATAGACTAGCTCGACACCGTCCAGTACGCCGGAATAGTCATTCACGTGATCGTGGCCGCAGAAGCAGGCTCGCACACCGAATGATTTCATCATCGCCAACGCCGTGCCGTCTTCTTTCTCGATGCATTGCGGTTCCGCATAGAACCCGCGCGCAATTCCCGACTCCCACACTTCTTTGTATTGGTTGATGGGGATATGAAATGCGGCGAACCGTCCGGGCGCCTGGCCGCCAGCACGTGTGTTCAACGCTGTTCCCACGTGCTTTAGCTCCGATTGCGGTCCAGCGCACAGCCCGTCTTTCTCTGTGTTCAAGCAGAGGATTTGCCACACGGCACGGCCCTTGCCGTCGGTCAATTCGACGGCGTACGCGCCGTTCGTGTCCGCACCGCGATATAGCGACTGTTTCGCTTCGGTTATATATCGGTGTCCGACAGAGAAGTCCGGCAACTGATCGTGATTTCCCCACGTGAAAGCCCAAGGAACGCCAAAGGCCGCGCAGAAGTCGATGCTCTGTTGCATGAATTCTGCCGTGCGTTCGATGGGATTGTCGGGCCACAGGTCGCCGGTCACCAGAAGCATGTCGGGACGAGTCATATCGATGATCGTCTGTATCTCGTCGCATGTCTTGCCGTTCAGACGCCCACCCGCATTGAGATTTCTGTTCCCGAAGAAGTGCAGGTCCGTCACCTGGAGAATGCGAACCGACGCAGGGTTCTTTACGCGTAATCGGGCGAGAAACGGCGGATCCGATTCGGCCGCTTTCTGAATTGTGGAATGCGACAGGCTCGCGCAGCCGGCAGTTCCCAGGGCCGCGGCCATGCCCGCTGTCGCCTGCAAGAAACTGCGTCTGCTGATCCGCTTCTTAAACATATTTCGTGATCCCTTTCGCTTAATACGCAACCGAATGCTGCAGGCCCTGGAATTCCGTGACCGGATTATTCCCCGATGAGTCCGTGGACACGGCCCAGGTAATAGGCAAGCATGAAGGGCACCCCCTCGCGGAGCCGCGTACCGTTACCATCGTACGACAGGGCCCACGGATTCAAGTCCCAATAGATCTCGTGCCGCTCATCGATGGGGAAGACTTCACCGTCGCGCCGTCTTCCGGATGAGGTTGGCGCTCCTGTTTCGTCGAGAAAGGGGAGCATATCCAGCCGGTGCGCGTTCGACATCGGCCAATCCACGAGATCGAGAGGGTAGCGTTTCAAGGTGTCAATACTGTCTTCGTAATTCCGCGCGGGCATGGTCAGATCGATTTCACCCCAATTGTCCTTGCGAACTTTTCCGTTGCAGCAGGCGGCGTATATGAAATTGAAGAATGGATTTCGCTCGCGCTTCTCATAGAGCCAGTGCGTGCGAATGGCCTGCTGGAACATGCTCAGCAGTTTGGGGTCTTTCTCGTAGCGAACGAGATGATAGTAATTCATGAACGACATGTTGTCGTCGGGCTGATGCCACGGGCCTTCAGGAACAGGCACGAACTTGGGATTGTTCATCCCGTTCATGGCATAGCCTTCATCGATTGCCAAGTGGAGCAGCGCCTCCCGGTACTTGACGTCTCCCGTGACGTGATGCGCGATCGTCAGATACGTGAGAATGCTCAGCGAGTCCAGGCCGCGCTCCCCATACCAGTATTCGTTGCGGTTCATGTCATCCGGACTGAAATGGGCCCACCGTGTCGGCTTTCCGTCATGGTCCACGAGATTGTAGCCGTGGTCGATGATGTGATTCATGATGCGCCGAACCACTTCGCGAACCGCATCCTTTTCCGCTTCTGTCTTGCAGACATTGTCGAAGTACGCGGCGTACCCAAAGAAATGACCGTCCAACTCATCCGAACTTGAGTCGTTTTTCCAGTACCACTCGCCTGTGGCGTCCACGGGCCAACGAGGTTGAATGATCTTCCAGAGCGAATCGGCCTTTTGGCGGCGCTGGTCGTAGGCAAGGTCGAACTGCGGATTGGGATCAGGTTCGGACGTCGGTTTCACCGCGCGCGCTATAAATCCTTTGGGCGCCGGATGCGATCCGCCCTGCGTCACTTCGCTTAGAAACGCCAAGGCGCGGAATGCGTTCGCCGCATCGCGCTTCATCTTTTCGTTCCCGGTCACGGCGTACCCGAAACTCACGGCTCCCAGATACAACCCCGTGAAATGACCGTCGTTGTCCGTGAACACGGGCGTAGCCGTGCTCTTGTCGCCCGGCTTGGACATTTCCGCGGGATCCACGTAGCCGTATCGGGTCCGCCGGTGATACTTCTCGATTTCGTCCTGGTAGAACGCAGCCTTCTCTGCGAGCGTCATGGGCTTGCGGGCGATGCATGATACGCCTGCCGCGGTCGCAAACCAGGCATTGCCGTCCGCGTCGACTGTGACATCCCGTACGTGATTGTCGAGCAGCCATCGGCGTCCTTGACGGAACTCCCAGAGGCCGTCTCGGTAATGAATGGCCCCGTTCGTCGTGCCAAACCAAACACTGTCAGGGCCGGCGGCCATGCACGTGAAATCGTTGTACGGCAGCCCATCGACGCCGGTGAAGAGTAACCAGTCTGCTTTGCTTACGCGGCAACCGACGCCTTGCGGCGCGGCAAACCATAGTCTTCCGGAAGCATCGTACGCCACAGCCCGCACGTCGACCGGCGCCCATCGCACCGCGCCTTGTTGCGGCAGGGCGAGACGCCAGGATGTTCCGTCGCCAAGATAGAGACCCTTGTCGGAAGCGACGGCAATCTCGCCGTTGCGGGTGGCTGTTGCGCGTATCTCAATAGTCCCGTCTGCCGCATTGCGCAGACTGGCTACTTGCGCTTCATCCAGTTGGTTTCGGGATGGAATCACGCCACTTGACAACGCGGCCGGTTGCCATTGCTCTCCATCACACTGAGCCGTGCCCTTGGCTGTCTGCGCGACAGGTTTCCCCTGCGCGTCAATGCCAACGCGGGTGACATCATTGTCTGGCAGCCCTTGCTCAGTCGTGAACGCGCGGTGGAATTCCTGCTGATAGGTGCCTACCGCGACCGGCAGTGAAGCCGGTGCTTCGGCAGCGAGCGCGATACCCATGGTCGTTAACGTTGCTGTAAGAAGTAGTACGAATCGCATGAAATAGATCCTTCCTCGTTCGGCGGCGGCACGGCAGGAGTTTACGCGATGAGCGCGCGCGTGGCCAATGCGATGGATTGATTCAGTCGTCGGACTCCGGGCAGCGTGATAGATCCTCGCGAACTAAAGACGACCGCGGAAATGCCTTCAATCGGGTGCCTGAAGTCAACCCGAGTCTCATTTCCGGCGAGCCAGAACATGCGCCATCCAACGTTACTGTGTGACACTGACGCGATGTCTTCTCGCTGAATCTCAAACTCAACGCCATCGCCTGACAGTCGCAGGCCTTCGGCGTCTATGCGCAATAGGCCCAAATCGTCCGCATCCTCAAGCCATCCGACGATGCCTGTAAATCGTCTCGGCAAGAACCGAACTTGCACGACGAAACCATCAGGACCGCCGAATCGCGCTACGACGCGTCTCGCACCAGAGAGCCACGGCATACAGTAAAACGCGAGAAATGAAATCGGAAGCATATATGCAAACAGTGCCATCAGTGCAATCAGTCTTATTGCATGCCATGAATAGCTTCCGAAGAAGCCGAGGTATCCCAAGACAAACGGAGTCCACTGGATGAAAGATTTATGAAGTATCGGAAGAGACGCAATATACAACGCGACGGGAATCAACTGATAGTACAATTGCCAGAGCACTTTTTCTCTTGTGCGAAAGAAGGTAGGCTCGCGGAACTCGATGTAGCTTTCTTCAGAATCACCCACGGTACCCCCCTGCCCCCCGGCGTGAGCTGACTTGGTCTCGTGCAACACTTCAGTTGACGGCAACGCCGTTGCGGGCATTATGTTTGTCTTTCGCCCCCCCTCGCAAATCCAATTGTGCGTTTTTTCTTCGGCTCGGGCGGAGTCATAAGCTGGTGAATGGCGTCGAAGACGACTTTGAATTGGGCATCGTACTTCTTTTCGAGGGCCGCGAGCTTGCGGGATAACGCCTCGTTGGAGGCGAGCAGGGACCGCAATCGCACAAACGCACGCATTATCTCGATGTTGACCTGGACCGCACGCGGGCTGCGCAGCACGCTGGATAGCATGGCCACGCCCTGTTCGGTGAAGGCACGCGGGAGCTTTCGGGTACCACCCCAACTTGAACTTCCAAAATGGAACTTCAAGTTTGTGAAGTCTTCTGGAGTTAGTCTGACCATAAAATCGGATGGAAACCGGTCGATATTTCTGTCGACGGCCTTGTTTAAATTACCCGTTGTGACTCCGTAGAGTGCGGCCAAATCCTTGTCTAGTATGACCTTCTGATTCTGAATGAGTAATATTAAGCGCTCGATGCGTTCTGCCGGAATTAGCGAATTGCTGTCTACCATCCCCCGGAGTCCCCTCTTGCTGACAGAGATCATTCTACGCGCGAGCGCGTAGCTCAGTCGTCGGATGCCGAAATCAGTCGTAACACTGACATGGTAAGAATAGAGCAATATTGATACAGCTGCAATGCCGAGGCGGCTAGATCTTTGCCACGTTCAGCAGGCGGTCGGCGGCGGCGAGGCCGGAAAGGGCGGCTCCTTCGATGCGGGGGCCCCCGAACGCATCTCCCGCGAAGATGATGGGCGCTGGTTCGGCAA
>JAIBAQ010000293.1 GCA_019695095.1 Candidatus Hydrogenedentota bacterium | reverse complement strand
GACAGGTTGGCGGGGTCCAATTGATTCTGCCCGTCAAGTGCGTGGGCGACCTCATCCGAGAGACAACCAAGCACGTGATCCAGTTCCTGGAACACGAACGCCGCCTGGCGCTCCAAATCAGTCGGAAAGCGGTTGCCCATAATACTCAACCTTCCCCTCTCAGCGGACTCTACCAGGCCGTCCGATTGCGGCCCGGATAACACTTCCGCCACAAGGGATTGAGCAAGTACCGTACCAGTTCAGTAATATTTGTTAAACTGTTGACGTGGGCCAAATTGCGAAAGTTGTCATATCGTTCACAGATGAATCTTGAGGCAGCCGGAAGACCAAAATTGTCACTGTTGAACACTATTTGATGAAGCGTGCAGCGATTCCGGTCTTTGCATCCTCGAAAACCCCGCGTTATAGTATCGTATAAAGCAAATCCCCGGAGGTGTCTATGTCTATTCGCGAGCGTGTTCAGGATGATATGAAGTCCGCCATGAAAGCGGGCGAGAAGGACCGCCTCGAATGCCTCCGCATGGTGAAGGCGGCCCTTCTGCTCAAGGAAAAGGAAACGGGGCAGGACATTTCAGAGGAAGTCGCCGTGGCAACGCTCCGAGGCGAAATCCGGAAGCGGCAGCAGTCGCTGGAATTGTTCAAGGAGCTTGGCAAGGCCGACGAAGCCGCGAAGACGGAAGCGGAAATCCAGGTCATTGACGGCTATCTGCCCAAGCAACTCTCCGCGGATGAGACCGAAGCGCGGGTGCGGGCGTATTTGGCGGAGCACCCAGAGCTGAATCACCCGGGCAAGCTTACCGGCGCGATGAAGAAAGAACTCGGCGACCTGGTAGACGGGAAGACGTTGAACGAAGTCTGCAAGAAGGTGCTGGGGTAGGGACAGGCAGAGAAGTTTCATACGACCCGGAGAATCAAGGCCCAAGCTCTGACGAGGGGGAAGCCATGGTAACTAGGCGAATAGGCTTGCGCGGGTTGTTTGTGGTGTTGGGGGCCATCGCGCTGGGTGCTGGAGTGCTGCCGTGTAAGGCGGATGGGATCTTTGCCAAGGACCGTTTGCAGAAGAAGCTCCCGGCGATTCCGTGGCAGCGGGCGATTATATCCTACAAGGACGGGGTTGAACGTCTGACTATCCATACTGCGGTCGACGCCGATGGGGGGACATTAGGCTGGATTGTGCCGGTACCCGCCACCCCTACCGATATCTCGAAGGGATCGGTCGGCGGCATTCAGATGCTTGCAACATATGTGCGGCCGCGCATTGTCGATGGTAAATACATGTATCGCGGCCTGCGGCAACTGGTCTGGATCGCCGGCGTATGTACATGGTGGGCATTCTGGTGCACCCTGTCGAGAGCATCCTGGAAACGCCTCTTGGCCAATACCGCAGTCGCCGCTTTCGCGGTGGCTATTTCCCATTTCCTGTTTGCGTCGCACATGTTCTTTCCTCCAGACGCGGCTAGCACCGAAACAGCCGGTCAGAAGCCGGGTCCGAGCAGCGTCACGGTGGAGTCTGCGGCAACCATCGGCAGTTACGATGTTGTAACGCTGAAGGCCGAGAAGGCAGAAGACCTGCGCGCGTGGCTCACCGAAAACGGCTTCTCGGAGTTGCCGGGCAACGGCGATACCATCGTGGCCGGCTACCTCGCGGAAGGGTGGCGGTTTGTGGCCGCAAAGCTACGACGGGACGGCGCCGGGGTCGTCGCGCCGCATCCGTTGACCCTCGTGTTTCCCGCGCAGCGCCCCATCTACCCCATGCGTCTCACGGCGCTCTCCGCTTCGGATGTGTATCTGGAATTGTTCGTTGTCTCCAACGAAGGCGTTGCATCGAAGTTGCTCACACGCGAATGTTGCTCGGGGCCGCTCAAGAAATTCGGTAACGTAGGTGACCAATATGCGGCGTCGGAATTGCCGAGCCCGATTCAACACCCGGGACTACGGAATGACCTATGGGAGAAGGCGGCAATCACGAAGCTTGCGGGAACGGTCCGCACGCAGGATATGGATGCGGACATCGTGTTCGATCTGGCGTCCACGGGGCCTTTCAGACAAAAGCTCTATGCGAAAGACGCGGCAGTCATTCTCGCGATGACCGCCGGGCTTAAGGTCTGGATTGCGGTGTCGTTCGTGGGAACGCTCGTAGCCATTCTGTGGACGAGGCGCGTGCCCAAACGGCGGTGGGGTGTGCTGCTTGTACTGATAGCCGTGGGAGCAGGCGCCGCAGGCGCGACAGGCGCCGTGAAATATGCCGAGCTTCCGATCACCGATACGGTGGAAATGCCCCGCGCTCAAACGACGAACGTGCTGCGCCCCGTTGACGAGCTGCGCGGGATTGCGGAGGCGCACGGCGGGTTCCAAGGGGCATCGCTCGACGAGATCGCGCAGGTCTATGCGGATTACTTCGCGTACACCGTGTGCGTCAATCCCTACACCGGCAGACACGTTGAGCTGAACGACGCGCCGGGTAACGTGACGGTCGACCACGATGCCACAAGCGTGACGGTACGTACATACGACGAATTCGGAGTCGATCAGGTCCAATTCCAGCTTGATGGCGAGACCATCCAGGGGCTCAGGCAGGTGGACCGCGCGCGGGATGCCCTGGATCAGTTGTACACACGGCCGGATTGGGCGCTCAATACGCTCTTGGAACTCAAGGACGAGCGTGCGGTAGGACCCTTGATCGAAATTCTTCAAAAGGCCTACGCGAAGGACCCGAGCCTCCCGCAGATGGACCTGTATCTGCTGCTTGACGTGCTTGAGCAGACCACGGGCTACCGCTATGGAGAAAAGCACGAGAAGCTGCCGAATCAGCCCGAGCGCTGGGCGGCTTGGTGGGCGGAGAATCAGGGCAAGTCGCGTGTCGAGTGGTTGCGGGGGACGCTCCAGACGCCGCATCACATCTGGCAGACGGACATCGCGATTGCCTTGGCCCAACTGGGCGACGCTTCGATGATTGATCTGCTGCTGTTCGCCGCGAAAGACATCCAACGGCTCACGGATGAAGACCAGGTGAAACTCACAAAGGGGCTGCTCACGCTCAAGCATGAGGAGGGGTACCGGCTGTTCAAGGAACTGGCGCTCAAGAAACCCTATGGCATAAGAGCCCTGAGACTGCTTGAGGATAGCGACGATCCGCGACTCATGGAGATTGTGCTGAGGGAGTCTATTCTTCCATTGAGTATGCTGCAGTATGGGAAGGGGTACACAAGAGCCTTGTTATTATGCCAGCGCGATCCGCAACGGATGCTTCCCATCCTGCGCGAAAACGTGCGCAAACATATCGCCGAGCCGAACGCGGAAAAAGTCATCGCGTTTGAAGCCAGCGCACTGGGTCTAATTACGCGGACGACACCGCCGGTGGATGTGAAAGATCGGAAAGCGATGGAGGCGTTTCTGGTAAGGGCTACGACCACTTCATAGCGCTGTCGCGAGGGGGGGAACTCGGACCGTCCGAAAAGCGGCCTCACTCCTGGATGAGATATTCGCCGATGGGTTTGCCCACGATGTAGAGGTTTTCGATGGCTGCCTGGCCATTGTAGATGCGGACGGCCGCGTAGCAGTCATGAGTAGTTCGGGTACTGTGCTCGCGGTAGGCCTGCTCGGCCTTGGGAGCAAGCGTCTCCTCCATGTAGAAGCGATCGAAGGGCAGTTCGACGCAAATCTCGTTTGTGTTCGGGGTAACGGAATTCGAGTCCGCCGGCATGGGGTAGCTCATGGTTGTTTTGATGTAGTTCGGCGTGGCGGGCGGCGTCTTGCTGGCGGAGGCTAGACGCGCATAGCCGTCCGGTCCCTCTTCAACGGTCACGTACGCGATGTCGCCGGAAAACCATCCGTCGAGGCTGTCGACCGGGACGTGATAGGCGTCGAACGCCAACGCGACGTAACGACCACGAAATGCATCGTAGGGATCGATGGGAGCGGTGAGAAATTTGAATGTGGTTCCGTTGCGCAACGCCCATTCCCGGCCCACGATCATCCATGTAGGGACGGCAAGTTGCGCCAGGGCCATGGCCCCAAACAGTACGAGTTTTAGCGGCCGCATCATGCCTGTTTCCTCCTGCGCCGCATCAGCACGAGATTGGTAATGAGGAATGCGGATCCCAGTGTGATGAACGCGAGACCTCGCGCTACGAAGCCCATGTCTGCGTCGACGAAGCGCGCAATGATCCACCCGGAGAGAATGGCGAGTCCGCCGTTCACGATACCGAGGTGGCCGGTTCGCAGGCCGTTTGCGGTCACACCGACCCCCGCCGCGAGCACGTAGAGATTGAACAGCAGCGGAGGAATGGGACTTTCCGGATCGCCCGCACCCACCAGATATGCAATTAGCGCCAACACCGGCGCGGCGCCCAGCGGGGCAGCACCGCGATCGCCGCGGTATAGCGTGCGTACGAGGAGTAACATGGCGAGAATGAAGAGGGACGTTACGAGCACGTAGTCGGGGATCGCGCGCCAGCTTCCGCTATCGTACGAAGTGCGGTAGTACTTCCAGCCGATCTCGTCCCACGGCCATTCGTAACTGAACATGAACGCCAGGACAACGATGCCTGCGGCGCCCACCGTGCGGTAAGGGTTTCGCCAGAATCGCCCCGAATTCTCCGACGCCCATGTTCCGGAAAGGTACATGACCGCAAACAGACTCATGTACACGACAATCCAAAGGCCGGGCATCGATTTGTCGAGCGCGAGCCCCGTCACAATGCTCAGCGATAGTACGACGGCCCAAGACAACCACGTCGCGCGTATACCCACCATGCTTCGTCGATAGGCAATCACCAGGTGAGGGACAATGAGCGCGGCCAGCGGGTAGAACCAGATCGTCGTCGCTTGCTCACTAAACATGTAGGCCGTCCACGCAGTGGTTCCGGCCATATAGAATATCGCGGGGACACTCGCGTTCAGGACGTACACGATGGGCAGGCCCAGTAGCAACCACGTTAGCGTGAAGGATCCAAGGTCACCCGGCAAGTGATAGGTTTGGCCGACGAGGGCAATCGACGACCCGATGGCCAACGCCAGGAACGCGCCTGCGCCCTCTGCCCACGCCACGGAACCGGGTTTTCGAATGAGCGCGACCGCTGCGAGCGCTTGGCCAATCAGCAACGGAGCGAACGAGATTACCGTACGCGTCGACCTGGACATTTCGTCCCAATTGTGCGCGAGTACGAGGATAATTCCCAATCCGATGAGCACCGCGCCCAACACACTGCACACGACTAACGCCAATGGGACGCGGCTTTCCTCGTCCGCGTTGCCATA
>JAIBAQ010000292.1 GCA_019695095.1 Candidatus Hydrogenedentota bacterium | reverse complement strand
TTCCGGATACGCTCTATTGGCTGGTTCTGGCCGGTTCCATCAACCTTGGAATTGTCATATCCATCATTGTATTCGATGCCGACTACATGGAATCGGAGTTGGCGTCCGCGCAACGCAGGTATGCCCGGCTGCAACAAGTGCGCAGAGGGCAATTCTTCGCCCCCAAGGCAAAGCAGTTGGGACGTATATGGACCCTTCCCGACTTTCCGCATCTAAAGGGGGCCGGGGCGATTGCATGGCGCCAGACCACTGGAACCATGCGATCGATGCCAACCACTCTGGCCGTGCTTCCCGTGCTTTCTATTGTTGCTGGTGTCGGAATCAACGTATCGGGACTGGGCGAAGCGGGCAATATCGGTATTGCAGTCTTTGTCGGAGTGATGGCTTATGTCACTCTGCTGATTTCGAATCTGATCCAACGGAATTTCCGCGGCGATCTCGAGTTCATGGAAGTGCTCAAAGCACTGCCGATGCCAGCTACGGCAGTTGTTCTTGGCGAATCTGTAGCGCCGGTGCTTCAGCTTACGTACATACACGTGGCGATGTCTCTTGTGGTGGTTGCCGGTTTTGAGAAGCCGCTGTTCTGGGCTTCAACGCTCCTCGTTGCTCTCCCATTCAACGCTGCGTTTGCGCTGGCGCACAATCTTGGCTTTCTACTGCTTCCCGCGCGGGTCAACTTCGGCAATTCCGGTGATATTGTGGCTGCCGGAAAACAGATGATTTCCTTCTTGGTCGTATGCGCGATCATTCTGGCTTGTCTGGTCGTCGGGTTTGTGTTTGGCGCAATTGCGTGGGTCGTATTTGCGCAGTCGTGGTGGGCCGCTCAAGTCGGCGCAGCGATTGGGCTTTGGATATCCGTGGCCGTGCTCGTGCCGATTACCGCCGGTGCATTCAATAACTTCGATTTCTCTTCGGACATGCCGGGGTAATCCAATGTGGCATTGTCTGCATCGAATAGAGTGGGAAATGCTTGGAGATCAGGAGGGTACATCGTGATTTGCGTGCGGGAATTGTACAAATCCTACGGAAAGAAGGTCGCGGTCTCTGGACTATCCTTTGCCGTCGAGCCGGGGCAGGTGCTCGGTTTGGTCGGTCCAAACGGGGCGGGCAAGACGACTACGCTTCAGGTCTTGTCGGGTATCCTCCCCGGTACACATGAGGAGATGACGATTGGCGGTTTCGACGTCATTCGCCAGCCTATTCAGGCAAAGAAGCTGCTGGCGTTTGTGCCCGATGAGCCGATGCTGTTCGATTTGCTCACGGTTTGGGAGCACTTCCGGTATATCGCCGCTGCGTACGACGTGAAAGACTACAAACCCAAGGCCGAGGCGCTCCTGGAACAGTTCGAGTTGGCGGACTTGCGCAACACGCTTACGTCGGAGTTGTCGCGGGGTATGAAGCAACGGCTGTCGCTGTGCCTCGCTTACCTGCACGATCCGAAGGCCATCTTACTCGACGAACCGCTCACGGGGATTGACCCGCGCGGCATTCGCACCGCAAAGGATACGCTCAAACAGCATGCCGCCAACGGCGCCGCTATTATCCTAAGCTCGCACCTACTCGATATTGTTGAAGACGTGTGTACGCACTTGCTCATTTTGCAGGAAGGGCAGTCCGTGTTCTTTGGCTCGCTGGACGAGGCGCGCGAGAAATACAAGACGTTCGATGGCGAAGCTTCCCTTGAAGACGCCTTTCTCCGAGCTACCAGCGAGAACGGCATACCGCAGCAAGGAAAGTAGCAGCACATGTTCGGCGTGCCTCCAGCCTTATCACTCCTATACCGGATGCAACAGCGCGCCGGGTTCCGGCTATTGTGGCGAAATGCTACGCGAAGATTGAATTTCGTTTGGTACATCTGTCTCGCGTTGGTATGTGCTGTGCTTTACGCGGCATTCTATTTTGCTGGACGTGAGTTTGCCGAAACGGGGACGGGGCTGTCGCCGGAGCAAAACGGCACTATCGTGAAGTGCATACTCTTTCTTGTCCTTATTGTCTCGTGGACGGGCGTGTCCAAGTTGGGCGGCTTCGTTATGCTTCCATCAGAGAGGTATTGGCTTTTCTCTGGTCCATATTCATTGAGACAAATCTCGTGGCACCGGATGGTCACGGGCTTTAGAGGGGTCGCGACTATCGCTATTGTCGTCGCTCCGCTGGTGGCGCAATTTGGCCCTTCGGCCGTTTGCGTGGTAACCGGCTTCCTCCTCTATGCGCTGTTTCTGTGGTGCTTGCTGTGTTTGTTAGTATCCGTCGATGTGAAGCTCGATAATCAATGTGCTCGGTCTTTGCCTTCAATGTGGGCGCTGCGTATCTTCCGCTCATTGAGAGTGGTGTTGGCACTTGCATTAGTGGCCGTCATGCTGTTCCCGATCTTTGCGGCTATTCGTGACGCGCACATACACCAGAGTTTCCGTGAACTGGAATCGATTGATTTCACGATGCTCTTCCTTCAACCTGCGGCAACTCCCGGATTCCGCCAAATCATGATGATTTTCGATCCGTTCTTGCGGATCATGTCGGCAGATGCATTGGATACCGGCGTGCTGGGCTGGATGCTCGTTGCCGTCGCTATGAGCGCCGTGAGCGCGGCGCTTGTCTTGCTCATTAATACCGATTACAGGCAGGCTGTCGTTGAGGCGAGCATCCGATACCTGGAATTCCTTGAGCAGCAGAGCGGCGGCATCAAGACCATCTCGAAAAGACGCCGTGGCAGAATTGGTTCGTATGCGCTGCCATTCGGTCCGGTGCGCGGTTGCTTTGGTGCGATTATGTGGCAAAGTTTGGCTTCCGCGGTGCGGCGTGCCAACGCAGTTCTCTTCGTAGTGCCGCTGGGTGCCGTCGTCTTCCTTTACGCAGCGAAATTGTTGCTGCCAAGCGGCCTTGAGGGGGGGGGCGAATTGGAGGACGTGATTATTGGTCCCCTCTTCATTTTCGTATTTGCTCCCTTGATTGTGATGCAAGGAATATCTGGCAAATTCGAGAATTTGCAGGTGCGAAGCGTCAAGACCTTACCCGCGCCCCCGTTGACAGTAATCGCCGCAATGGCACTCGGGTCTACGCTTGTGACCCTCTGGGTATTCGCATGGATTGCCTTGGGGTGTGCCGCATTCTTGAATGCCCCTCGCGTGCTCTTCCCCACGTTCTTTGTGCTTCCCGTTGCGGTGTTCGCGGAGAACCTGCGCATCCTCTTGGTGCACCTTCTTGTTGGCGCAAGAAGGACCAACTCTCCAGCGGCGGAAGTGATGGATATAGCTTACGGCGCATACTCAGGTCTCTTGCACCTTGCCACGTGCCTTCCTTATCTGATACTCGCTGTCCCGGCTGGTTACTTCGCCTGGAGGCTTTCGAATCATTCTCTCGTTGTCACGTTGGTGACCCTTTCGCTTGTCTCAGTCCTTCTGGCATGTATCTACCTCTTCTCTGCGGCCTACCGCTTCTCCCGTCTCGATCCCCGTTCGGAGATCGCCCCATGAGTATTGTTCCTCGTGGGATCGTGATGCTTTGGTGGTTGCACACAGCGGCGAGTTGGAGGCGTCTTGTCGCAGGATGCATGACTTGGCGGGGCGCAGTGGGCTGTGCGGCGATGGTATTTTTCGGCGGCCTTTGGTTTTGTAACGCTCTATTCGTCGATCGAAGATTACTTTGGGGCTTTTTCGACACTGTGCCGCCGTTCCTTCAGGGTATGGCGCTGGCTGCCTTCTTCTTCGGGCTGCTTGCGGCCAGCAGAAAATGCCATCTCTATGCGTCCGCCAGCATGTTTCATGCACTGTTGAGTGGACCATACACCTATCGTCAAGCGGTGGTCGCGGCATTCGTCTACGATTCGCCGCTCTACTTTCAGATGGCGGCGGTGACCGCGTTTTTCTTGGTTCCCTTCGGATTCCTTGGCCTGGGGTTGGGGGTTATACTTGCCATCCAATTTACCCTTGTCACTCTAAATGCGGCAGGACAGATTGACTCCATCTTGCATGGACCACCGTCCGCCAAGAAGCGAGCCCTGCCCAGACTTGTCTCGCTTCTGGGCCTCGCGCGGCTTTCCGCATTTGTATTGGTTGGGTGCTTGGTTTGGCGGATACTTCATTTGACGCAGGACGGCGTGAACCGCCATCTGGTCGGGGCGCATTTACCTTGGTCTGAGTTTTTGGCCTTGCCTGAAATGAGCATCCTTACGGTGCCGCTCTACCCCTACTTGCGGCTCATGCAGATTCGCGGCCTCACACAGGAACTCCTGGTTTGGGGACTCGCGTGTGCATGCATCAATGCTGCGTTTCTATCTCTCCAAGTCGCGCTGGCAAGCCCGCGATACGAGTTTCTGCAGTGTCGGCCTGCGAGTGCTCTATATGCACAGCGCCGTGCAACGATCAGCTCAGGACGAAGACGCGGAACTGAAAGGAGGGCTTTCCCGTTCTTGCCATTTCCCGGCAATGCCGCCGCGGTAACATGGCAGATGGGGACGTGCATGCTGCGCCGCGGACGATATGCTCTTCTGTCAGGCCCTGTACTTGGCATGGTATTCGCGCTTGTATTCGGTCTTCTGCAAGAGCCCACGGTTGAATATCGGGAGATCGTGGCCGCCGTCAGTGTAGTCCCTGTGATGTGCACG
Source organism: Candidatus Hydrogenedentota bacterium (assembly GCA_019695095.1). NCBI lineage: Bacteria > Pseudomonadati > Candidatus Hydrogenedentota > Candidatus Hydrogenedentota bacterium. Next base: position 671 of record JAIBAQ010000292.1, on the reverse strand, counting down.
CTATACGCCTTGCTTCTATTGGCCGTCGATTTCATTTCGGAGTGGAAGACATTGCGCATGATGCTCACGATGCCATTCGACCCTGTCCAGATGATCGTGGCAAGGATAATTCCCTGCGCACTTGGTATTATGTGGATATTCCTCTGTATCTCCCTGCCATCCGGGGTAGCTGCATCTTCGGGCGTTTCGTTGGTATTCGCCCTGTTCTTTGCCGTACCGATTGGGGTTTTCCTGTCCGCATTGGCTCATTACCTGTCGATTCGATTTCCTGTAACGCTCCGGCCCACGTTGCCAAACGTCTCAGACGAGGCGCTCAGGGCACTGTTTGCCTTCTTCACCGCCCTTCTGCTCTTCATGTTAGGCCTTGGAGTCTCCGCCGGTGCCGGCTACGGGATGTGGGTCTTGACGAATTCCCTTTGGGCTGCCCTAATCGCGGCGGCGACGGCATTGCTTGCCGCCGGTCTCGCGCTCGTAATGTTGTGCGCCCGCGCATTTGAACAGTTGCCAAGTAGGCTGGAAGCGTTGCGGTGACCGGTCCCGTCCACGGAGCCTATTCTGGAGTCTGCGGCGCGTCAGGCATAGAAGGTATGACAGAGCGGGCGTGGAAGAATGTGCTTGGACACGATTCACATGATTCACACGATTAGGACTCAAACCCGATGACACGTTCG
>JAIBAQ010000291.1 GCA_019695095.1 Candidatus Hydrogenedentota bacterium | reverse complement strand
CACACAATGGACCAATGGAAGCAATCGATGAACATGGGCTGTATGTTGCACCCAAGGAACGCATGCCTCGCCTGGATATGCCCGGATTGCTTCCTGAGTCTCCTCCGTATCGTAGGTCGCAAATTCCGACGCAGGCGCCGATCATATATTACGACGCGGAATGTACAGGAGAATGCCACGACAAGTTTATACAAAGACTAAGCAACTGCCGTTGGAATTACGACACAACGAATTGCAATGGACGTCCCGACCAAGAAGCCTGCGAAGCAGATCGAGAAAGAGCATTTACTAACTGCGCACTGGCGACCTTCAACGACTACTTCGCATGCACCGATGGCTGCCCACACTACACGGTCAGCCCTCCAGGCCTTCCTGAGCACATAAGGTAAAGTGACAAATGCCATCTGGCTGGCAAGTTGGACGGATTACGGCGGCGACCATTTTCATTATCACAACCACTATCTTCGTGACGTGCCTTCTGGGACAAATAGGTATTTCTTGGCACAAGGTAATCGCTGGTGGAACTGCTCGGCTGTATTGGAACAACAAGCGCGTCATTGAACAGCTTGAGCGGTACACTTGCATTTTTTTGTGTATTTATGTTATTATCGTTGCTGGACAAAGTATTTCGCGCACTAAGAAATACAGAGACATCGGCGCAAATTCGGCGAGGTATTGGGCGTTATTGGCGGCAGCGACTTGTTCACTCGGTTCACTTATGGAATATGCCGGAACGATTGCTTCGCTTTATCGCTACCGCACATTGCATCTGACCAATGAATGGATATCGATATGCATAACGATCCTGGGAGCTTTTTTGTGCATAGTAACTTTCATAAAACATGAGTTCCCTCCGGGCAGTGCCAGCAAAATCGGTTTTTATACACTGTTAATACTGAGCCTCATGGCGACCATTGGAGTGGCATTTAGTGCATCAATCAGAGTGCTAACGATAATGCATGCGATTCCAGCTTCGACGTCGTTACGGAATTCTTTTTTGGCCTTGTACAGTGTATCGTTATTACTTTTGGCAGTGCAGTTGGTTGCGATGGGAGTCGTGCTATTGGCAAAAAGTTTGTGCGGTCCAACTGGCATCACTGTTGTTGATCGGGAGACTTGTGTCGGATGCGGGTACGATGTGCGGGGAATCAAAGCTACGGTTTGCCCCGAATGCGGGCGCAATCAGCTTGGGTCTAGACCCTGTGTTCAAACCTGAATCCATGCACATGCGAGAAAAGAAGTGTTCTGGCCAAGTCGGCCTTTGTCTTAAATCCGAACAATGAAAAAGCGAGGTGGGCGGTACTGCAGATCGCGTCCGCATCGCTGCGAACCGTGACGATTGTCTGCAATTCTGCGTTCTATGGCTCGCCCATGTTGTCCTGCGTTCCGGATGTAGATCCGTTCGCCTTGCATCTGGCAATGCGATAACGTCCCGATTCATGCGCACATTTGCAAGAACAGCTCCCTCACGGGGAGGTGGGTTTGGATGAACCTTTCTCGACAGAAGAGCAGCCATGGAGAGCGCATCGCAGGAGGCGGTGCGGGTAAGTGCGGAGGCGCCGGAGAGCCTGAAGGACGTGCTGGCGGTGGATGCGTCGAAGGTGCGATCGCACTTGGACGAGGTGGTGAGGAGCACCGTGGAGTCCCGGCGCGCCGGGACTGAACCAGCTGCTGGACGAAGAGACCGACCGCATCGCCGGGGCGGGGAAGTGCGAGCGGTCGCCCGATCGCCAGGACATGCGGGCCGGGAGCTACCAGCGGAAGCTTCAGACCAAGGCGGGGGAAGTCGAGCTGAAGGTGCCGCGGCTACGGACGCTGCCGATGGAGACCTCGATCATCGAGCGCTACAAGCGAAGGGAGAGCCCCGTTGAGGAGGCGCTGATCGAGATGTACCTCGCCGGCGTGAGCATGCGCCGCGTCGAGGACATCACCGAGGCGCTGTGGGGCACGCGGACCAGCGCCAGCACCGTGAGCTCGATGGCGCAGAAGGTCTACGGCCAGATCGAGGCGTGGCGGAACCGACCGTTGAGCGGGGAGCACGCCTATGTGTATCTCGACGGCATCTGGCTCAAGCGGTCCTGGGGCGGCGAGATGCAGAACGTGGCCGTGCTGATCGCGATCGGCGTTGACGCCGAGGGCTACCGTGAGGTGCTGGGCGTCAGCGACGGCACGAAGGAGGATGCCGAGAGCTGGCGGGGGTTCCTGCGTCATCTCAAGGAACGCGGGCTGTCCGGCGTGAAGCTGTTCATCAGCGATCGGTGCCTGGGGCTGGTGGAGAGCCTGGCGGAGTTCTATCCCGCCGCATCGTGGCAAAGATGCGTCGTCCATTGGTACCGCAACGTGATGTCGGCGGTGCCACAGGGGAAGATCCGTGAGGTGGTGGCGATGCTCAAGGCGATCCACGCACAGGAGGACCGCGTGACCGCCGAGCACCAAGCGGCCGCGGTCGTCGAGAAGCTCGAGGTGATGCGGCTGCCCAGAGCGGCCCAGGTCGTGCGCGAGGGCGTGATGGAGACGCTGTCGTACATGGGCTTCCCGCGTGAGGTCGCCGCGGCGACGCGGTGCCTGCGGACGAACAACTCGAGGGAACGATTGAATCGGGAAGTGCGGAGGCGAACGCGGGTGGTGGGCGCCTTCCCGGATGGGCAATCGGCGCTCATGCTGGTGGCGGCCCGTCTGCGGCACATCGCCGGGACCAAGTGGGGGCTGCGGAGATACATGGACATGAGCCGGCTGCGTGAGCCGGTGCGGACGATGGAATCCGCCCTGGCCGCGTGAGCCATGTTCGGCGCTGCTGCTGAGTCCTCGCCCGAAGGGCTCGGCCTCAGCAGCAGCAGAACCTTCCTTGGGAGAGCCGCTTCCAAATGTGCACAACTTGACGAACGCTACCCCCGTCGCACCATGCGCCTTCGGCCTGCTGCAACGCGAAGGCGATCTGCTCCTCCGAAAACCTGCTCATCTTCATCAGACTGGCCTCCCAAACAGAGGCCAGATTCTCACCGAAAAACTCTCACTTAGACTGGATCAGGATTCGGGTTTGAGCGCACTCGCATCGCCACGCGACAGCATGCGCGACAACCACCCTAGCAGTTGCCCGATTTACGGGCAGGCTCTATGCGTTTCGCGCGGTAGTCGATGGACTTCGACTGGAACCAATAGCGTTCCGTCCCAATATGCCGTACCCCTCGCATCTAATATTCCAACAGCTCGAATGCCCTGCACTCTTGCGACCACTTGACGCGATTGTTCGATTTGATTCGATGTTGAAGGAGTTTTCCCGAGCGTTGTCACGCAGACTCGTCCGCCCGATTCCCAGCAGTCAGCGAACAAAATCGCATCATATAGAAACTGCATTTTGTCATCAGCCAGTATTTCAATTCTAAGACCAAGAGACACTGTATCTAAAAGGATTGGCGACTTCGACAATCGCACAACACAAGTCCATTCGTTTGCATGTTCTTGCATTGAAACCACCAAATGATTCTTTAGAACATCATCAATTCTTGTATCTTCCACAGAGCCAAATGCAACCGCGTCGCACTCGATTCTAATTGGTATATCGGCAACATGACTCATGTCACGCAAGCCCTTGGCGGCACCATTTTGTTCAACCAGCCAAATTTGCAATGGCGCACAAGTATCTCTGGCGATTGGTTCGCTACCAAAAAGTCGCCATTTCCAACTGTTCCGGCACATCTGAGACGAGAACGCTGCATCAGGGACTTGCCATGATGAGTTGATTCCCAATGTCTCACACTTGGCAAGAAGCTGCCGCTCGCCGGTACGGGATATTATTGAATTCGAAATATTAATTTCAATCGAAGCCTTGTCGCCAAGAAGCGCGTCTCGGCGATAAGTAACACTACCTTCATGATGCACCGAGTCGCTTAATATTGCGCATATGAACTTGGACTCAATTTCGGGAGTAGGAATTTTCTCAAAAAACCGACCTTCTATAACATTCTGGGACGTAATCTGGACATTTCTTAGTTGAAATTGGTATGTGTTTATTAGCAATGCGGTAGGGCAATACTTTGCAATCGACGGCACGCACAGCGGCAACAGGGCGGTCAGCAATATTTGGACGGCACCCCAAAGTACTACTATTGTCATACGACGATTAGTATTCGATGATTTCTTCGCTCGAGGATCCTTGCCGCATTCTGGGCATATATTATTGATCAAGTATGTAGTATCGTATCCGCAAAAAGTGCATGCGTCCAAGTTCGGACTGATGAACATGTGGTATAATTTTGCGATAATCAGCCACAGCAGCGCGAGTATACTGCTGCATGAAATCAAGATCCATACGGGCAGTATCAGTTTCGCCAGTTGGTCGGTCAGTTGCGTTATCGCAAAGGCAATCATTGTATGCCTCGGCGATATTCGGGCCAAGGGGGCATGTCTGTCTCGCAGTTCGCTGGAACACAGTTGGTCCAAACTTGGTCAACGTCGGCAGTATTGTCGCCATTTCCTCCCAGCCTGCGGCCGCAAAGCTTCCAAATAGGCTCTATTTCACCGTTACTCCCGTTCCTAATTCGATTTCGAGCGGCTTCCATGCAGGCTTTGTAGTCGTTCGCCCCAAGAGAGCTAGGATCCATGCAGCATTGGCGATGATAGCCTCGAGCTTCTCCGCAAATAAAGTCACAAGGGGCTTTGAAGTTACCACAACCGTTTGTTGTATCTTGGTAGCCTTGCCTGCATAGATCTCCCGCGTGCGTCAGTTCGTGGGCCAATACTGCGCAATTGTTCACGGCCTCTGGGCACACATACACCGTGCGGGACTGTGCACAAGTTTGCCCTTCGTTCCCGACGCAAAAAGAACCGCTGAGCGATATGGTCCACGATTGCCCCATACACGAATTCCGGAAGTATGCCAAGGCGGCTGCAACGTGAGTGTCATTAGCGCATTTACTGAGTTCTGGCGGAATTTGTATTTGGCCGGGATTACCGTCAGGCACAGGTTCATGGGGTGTGGGGTTCACCGGTTCCTGTCCAGGCCGATTTCCAGGCGGACTTGTGGGATAAATCGGCCAAGGGCGTAAGGGGGGACGCAGTCCTGATGGGTCAGCAAGCCTGACTGGTTGCGCTCCCATACCCGTACACATTCCCCCCATCGACGAACCCAAGCGGATCCCGTTGGACCCACCTTCCGAGCTCTGATTCATAGACCCGATGCCGCACGTGCATGATGTTGTCGAGGATCCCGTCGTGCTCGTACCCCGCGTAGCCCTTGCGGTTGCGGACGATGTTGCGGCTCATGTTCCCGCGGCCGAGGGTGCCGCCGGAGTAGCCGGTGT
>JAIBAQ010000290.1 GCA_019695095.1 Candidatus Hydrogenedentota bacterium | reverse complement strand
TTCATGGGAAGTCTCCTTATGTGGCAGGCGCTGCATACGCCTTGTCCACGCAGTGTAAGGAAGACTTCCCTTTTCTTTACTATCCGCGCAACACTCCATACCTATGCATACTAACAGACTACGATTTGCCCCCTTCTTTTCCGCTGTCATGCGATTTCCGATTCCTGCCTCGCTGGCCCGGCTTAAGACTGTGGCCGAGGGTGGCTTCGAGCCGTATGAGGAACGCGGGCGCGCCGCACGGTCTGCCCGTGTGGGTCCGTCGCCGGATACGGGTGACGTCATTTTCCACTTTCCGCAAAGGCCAGAGACAAACCCTGCTCCACTGCGTTTCGCTTGGGTCAGTCCCGCCTTTGCTTTCCCCAGTCGTCAAAAACGTCCTTGGCAGGAAACTCATTCGATAGTACCGAATCCGAGCGTACTTCGCAATGGGCCCCAGCATTTTTCAGCAGACCAAAGGTTCTAACAGTGTCATTCGACAGGATTGACACGATTCACAATATGGAGTCCCAGAAATAGCCGCCCAGACTCCAATCTGTCAGCTCCGCTCTTCATCGTGTTAATCCTGTAAATCCTGTCTATAGGAATTGCGGTTGGAACCCAGTCCCCAATCTCGGCGAGATCTGGCCGCTCCTCACCTCACCGCGTTCCCAGTGCAACGAACTTGCTCCTATATATGAGGGGCAACACACGAAAGGTAGAAATCCAGCGCGTGTGGGGCAGCCGCCCTCGGCTGCCGCTCGGAGCCCTTGAATCGTCAATTTTGGGGGTGCATCCCAGCCTGGCGGGAGATGACACGGACGCAGGCAAGATGCCTGCGACACTCGTTTCCCAACGCTCACACGGATCGAGAGAAAGACAAAGATGGATTTCTGCAAGGAATCGTCGCAGCCACCTCGCTTGCTGCGGACACCCCCTTGCCCCGTCAAAAATGCGCGGGTACACCCCTTTCGCGTTACGACCTAGCGCAATTGTCTCGGGCATTAACCGGGTGATCTGTCTCGAATCGTCTGGTATACTCGGCATTCCGTTGTGCAATTTCGTCGGCGGGTGGCACGAAATCAGCGTCTATCGCTCTTTGGGGGAGGTCTACCGTGGCTCCGAATCCGTTTCTGGGGGTAATTCTGCACGCAATCGGCGGGCTCGCGTCCGCTAGTTTCTATATTCCGTATCGGCGTGTCCGGCATTGGGCATGGGAAAGCTACTGGTTGGCGGGTGGGTTCTTCTCGTGGATCATCGCACCGTGGGTTCTCGCCCTGCTCATTGTTCCGGATGTTCCGCAGATACTCGCCCAAACCCCGTTGAGTGTTCTTTTCTGGGCGTATTTCTTCGGGGCCATGTGGGGATTGGGCGGTCTGACGTTCGGCCTGACGATGCGTTACCTTGGCATCGCGCTCGGAATGGCCATCGCGCTTGGTTATTGCGCGGCGTTTGGCACCTTGATGCCGCCCATCTTCGACGGCAAGTTCGCAAGTATCGTCGGCGAGACGTCCGGTCAGGTTACATTGCTTGGCGTTGCCGTATGTCTCGCGGGCATTGCGGTCAGCGGCCTCGCGGGCATGTCCAAGGAAAAGGAACTTCCGGAAGAGCAGAAGAAGGCTGCTATCAAGGAGTTCAACTTCTTCAAGGGAATCCTTGTCGCCACCTTCTCCGGGGTCATGAGCGCTTCTATGTCCTATGGACTGGCGGCAGGCAAGCCCATCGCAGAACTGGCGCTCCAGCACAATGCGCCGCCGCTCTTTCAGAACCTCCCGGTGCTCATCGTCGTGTTGGCAGGTGGATTCACCACGAACTTCATCTGGTGCGTGCTCTTGAACGTCAAGAATAAGTCGGCCCGCGACTACATTGCGCCGGTTTCGGCTTCGGATGGCGTACGCGTGCCGCTGCTCTCGAACTACGTGTTCTCGGCGATTGCGGGCACGACGTGGTACCTCCAGTTTTTCTTCTATAGTATGGGAACGACCAAGATGGGGAAGTACGACTTCTCCAGTTGGACCCTGCACATGTCGAGTATTATTATCTTCAGCACGTTATGGGGCATCGCGTTGAGGGAGTGGAAGGGAACGAGTCCGCGCACGCATGTCCTCATTGCAATCGGGCTTGCCGTGCTCATCGGGTCCACGGTGGTTGTTGGTTACGGAAACTATCTCGGGAATCTCGCGGGGCATTAGTCCGGCTGAAGTCATCCAGTTGAAGCAAAGGGGGCATCCGCAAGGTATGCCCCTTTTTCGATTGATAGAGGCAATTTCGAACACCAAACGCCGGCCTGCATTCAACGGAATGCACAACGCATAGGAGTGCGAGAATGAGCGCCGAAATGGTTGCGGACGTCGAAAGTACAGAGAGTGGGGGAGAGTACGAGCGGGAGCCCGTCCCTGAACGTGCTACCAAGGGCTGGAAGAGCTTCGTTGGCATGTATGCGGGTGAGCATGCGGCCGGCACCGAATTCATGATCGGGCCGCTGTTTGTAACGCACGGTGTGACCGCGTTTGATGTCATCGTCGGCCTGCTCATCGGCAACTTGTTGGCGGTTCTCAGTTGGACGCTGCTTTGCGCGCCCATCGCGGTGAAGAAACGTCTTACCCTCTATTACCAGATGGAGAAGATCTGCGGCGCAAAGCTCGTCACGCTGTACAACGTCGCCAACGGCGTGCTGTTTTGCTTCTTGGCAGGCGCCATGGTCTCCGTATCCGCGACGGCAGTGGGGTTGCCATTCGATATGCCCATGCCCGCCCTCACTGACATGTATCCCAACAGCATCGGGTGGATCATCGCGGTTCTCGCGTGTGGTTCCATCATCGCGATCGTCGCGGCCAAGGGCTATGACACCGTCGCTCACGTCGCCAACATCGCAGCCCCGTGGATGGTTATCGTCTTTATCGCCTGCGGAGTCGCGGCCTTGCCGCAATTGGGCATTACCTCGCTCGGAGACTTCTGGAGCGTCGCCACAACCAAAGTGTGGAACGGCGTTCCCTTGGCGACGCAGCCCAAGTATGGAATCTGGCACATCATCTTTTTTGCCTGGTTCTGCAACATGGCCATGCATATTGGTATGTCCGATCTGTCGGTATTCCGTTTTGCGAAAAAGGCGCGTTACGGCTTAGCGTCGGCAACGGGCATGTACCTCGGACACTACATCGCTTGGATCGCGGCCGGATTGCTCTATGCGGTCCAACTCAACGTCAACCCCGACGACACGGCTGTCGCGCCGGGTCCCATGGCATGGAAGATCGCGGGAGTCACCGGAATCCTCTGCGTGATCATCGCGGGATGGACCACCGCCAATCCGACCATTTATCGCGCGGGTCTTGCGTTCCAAGCGTTGCGGCCGCAATGGTCTCGATTCCGCGTGACCTTGGTGGCGGGTGGTATAGCCACGGCAGGCGCCATCTTCCCAGCCTTGGTTATGAAGCTCCTCGATTTCGTGGCGTTGTATGGCCTGATCCTGATGCCTATGGGCGCCGTGATCCTCATCGATCACTACATGATGAAGAAACTCAACCTGCAAGAATTCTACGCGGAAAAGGCGGGCCTCTCGTTCAATTGGGCAGCGGGCCTTACCTGGTTTATTACGCTGGCGTTCTGCGTAATCCTGAACAAGGTCGTCGGGATAGAGATCTTCTTCCTCGGACTTCCAGGCTGGTTCGTCGCCGCCGTGCTCTACGTTGTTCTCAGCAAGATTGTCCAGAAGCCCCTCGCGGCGCAAGGAGCATAACCATGCGGAATCTACTAATGGCTGTCTCCATACTCGCTCTCGTCGTGCTGATGCTTGGCCCGACGTTGTACTTCCTTGGCAAGGTCGATCTTGAGACCAACAAACACATTCTGCTTGCAGGCACCGTGCTGTGGTTTGTTGTGACGCCCTTCTGGATGAAGGAAAAGAGCGGAACGTGATTTGGGATTTTAGATTTTAGATTTTAGATTTTAGATTTTGGATTAGAATATTAAGACAGTGGCGACACAAGACTGCATCGATTAAGCGCGTGTTACTGTTAAAGTGAAAGCCCGGCACATAGCCGGGCTTTTTGTTGTTTACCACACTCGCGCGTGCAAATCGCCAAAGTCTTGGGTCATCAATCTAATATTTTGGATTGGAATATCGAGACAGCGGCGACACAAGACTGCATCGATTTAGCGTGTGTTGCTATTAAAGTGAAAGCCCGGCACATAGCCGGGCTTTTTGTTGTTTACCACACTCGCGCGTGCAAATCGCCAGAGTCTTGGGTCATCAATCAAATATTTTGGATTGGAATATCGAGACAGCGGCGACACAAGACTGCATCGATTAAGCGTGTGCTGCTATTAAAGTGAAAGCCCGGCACACTGCCGGGCCTTCTGTTGTTTATCGCACTCGTGTATGCAAATCGCTAGAGTCTTGTATCTTCAATCCAAAATCCAAAATCTAAAATCTAAAATTCCCTACAGTCTTGTTGGCTCGTCAACGGCCTGATAATCCAGAGCGCTGAGATCGGCATCCGACAGTTCAGCGAACGACGACGCCTTGGTCGTGAGCGGCGCATCATCGACGGTTTCACGTCGATGGTTGACTGTGCGGCCCGCCAATACCAACCGTCGAAACTCCTGAACCGTGTCAAAGTCGTCCAACGTCTCAATCCAGAAGCGGTTCATGTAATTCAGTCCAAGCGCATTCGACGAGAACAACTCGACAAGCTGGTATTTGTCGACGCAGCTCCGTTGGGCTGCCGCATGTTCGCGCACAGGATGCATACTGGTCTGGGTTTCGATTGCATCCGCCAGCGCCAGATACCGCGGAAGCGTCTCGCCCCACGGGAACGGATGCGACAGCACGGTCAGGTATCCATCGGCGCACGCCTGCGCAAAAACCTCACTGGGAGTCGAAAGTGACTCGTAGACAGGATTGTCCGCGCCCAGCACGAGGACATCCTGGCCATCAGGTAATGTCAATTCGATTCCGGGATAGACGCGCAACCGATCGGTCATCTCGTTGAGCCCGGCTATCTCACGCGCGGACCAGACTTTACCGTATTCGGTGATAAACAGTGCGTCGTAGCCGCTGGCTTCCGCCATGGCAACGAGTTCCGAGGGGGGAATCCGGGAAGCAGGGGAGTAGCGGTTCGTGTGGGAGTGTATCTCTACCTTCATGGCCTCACCTTCCGTCCTTGGGGTTACGAACGGCAAAGCTTGCTCGGCCTGTACCCTGGCACAAGGGCACACTGTGCAACCTACACGTCGGCCATGCACAGCCCTTATGCCAGCAGGACGACAGCCTTCCGCACGACGTCGGCCACCATGCCAACGCCATACTGCATGGATTATAACATGCTT
>JAIBAQ010000289.1 GCA_019695095.1 Candidatus Hydrogenedentota bacterium | reverse complement strand
ACCAACAGATGTTCTATACTTGCTCATGGCCGGTTCCTCCTGATGGCACCTCGGTGCCGTTTAACTTTGCAGGCGAGTTTATCGCACTGCGTCGGAGGACCGGCCTTCTCATCTTATCTTTGCGTTGAATTCCGGAAGCGTAACGGCTCCCCGTGCAGCGTAGCGAGTAAGAGCCTGTCCTCGGGCAGGCTTAAACGACGGCCTTTCCTGGCTTACCGCTGCGATGTACGCGCGCTACCGCAACTTCGATTCAATCTCCGTACACTTGAGCGCGAAGGACCGCTTGACAGTCGGGATCTATAAAGGTATAATTGCATGCGATTAAGGAGTTCAAAATGATTTCCAAGACCGCGCTACACGCATTGAAGGCCGTCGCAGCATTGGCGGAGCGTCCAGGCGAGTTCCAGGGGGCCGGTCATATCGCGGAGAAAATTGGCGCCCCCCAAAACTACCTCGGAAAGCTGTTGCAGGGGCTCATTCAATCCGGGGTGGTTTGCTCACAAAAAGGAAAAGGTGGCGGCTTCCAGTTGGCTCGCACCCCCGACACGATCACGCTCTTCGACGTAGTGGAGCCGGTGGACCGTGTCAGTCGCTGGGAAGGGTGCTTCATGGGTAATAAAGCCTGTTCACCCGACGGGCCGTGCGCAATGCATTACAAGTGGGCTGATGTTCGAAGTCAGTATCTTAAGATGCTGAAGGAATCGACCTTGGCCGACCTCGTCTCGCACCGGATTTCCGTGTAGGCAGAGGATTGCCTTTTTTTGACCATAAATCGGATAAACACATGCAATTCATGACGAAAGGGCGGGCTATGGGGAACCTAGACGACAAACAGCAGGCAATCACGCAGGACATGATGATTCCGGAATTGCTACGCGCGGCACCCGAACTCAGACCGGTTCTCGACCGGTATGGACTGCACGGTTGCGGTGGAGAATTCGGACCGATGGAGTCGTTGGAGTTCTTTGCCAGGGCGCACGATGTGCCACTGCATGACTTGCTCGCTGAACTGAACGATGCGTTGCAGAAAGGAACGGAAAGCGAAGGAGTCCAGGCTCCATCCGACAGCATTGCAGACAGTATCTATCAACCCTTCTTCAAAGCCGGCATCGCAGTGGTCCTTACCCTTGGGGCCGCTTGGGGCGCGTACTTGCTTCTGCGCATCGGCATTTTGAAGTCCTTTACGGCGGTCGGACTCAACGAAGTCAACGCGCACGGTCATGCGCAAATCTTTGGGTGGGTTGGTCTGTTTGTGATGGGTTTCGCCTACCAGGCGTTTCCGCGATTCAAACACACGTCGCTCGCGCATCCCCGGTTGGCGCTGGCCACCCTGTGGCTGATGCTATCGGGTATCGTCCTTCGCTCAGGTTCACAGGCCTTTCTCGAAACGAATGCCTATCTGATACCGGTAGGTATATTCGGGTCGATTCTTGAGATAGCGGCAATCGGGACGTTCGTCTGGGTGATTTGGCGGACCCTGCGAGGTTCGGGCAAGTCACTTGCCTTCTACGATTACTACATCCTCAGCGCGTTGGGCTGGTTCGTAGCCCAGGCAGCCTACGAAGCGGCGTACTTTGTGGCGACGTCCTACGCGCCGAGTCGAGACGCACTGTTGACGATTGTGTCGACATGGCAGGCTCCGCTTCGCGATTTGCAGATTCATGGGTTTGCCATGCTGATGATTTTGGGAGTCAGCCAACGGATCTTCCACAATTTCTACGGCCTGCCCGCACCCAATCCTCGCCGCAGTCTCGTAGTCCTGGCGCTTCTGAATATGACCGTTATCGGCGAGGCGGTTGGATTTGTGCTCATGCGGCGCATAGGGCACGCCTGGGTGGGGTTGTGGTACGGGTCGGTGATCGTGATGGCCGTGTCGCTCGCATACCTCGTTCTGGGATGGCGCTTGCACACGCGGTCCGAAGAAAGCGACCGCAGCCTGAAGTTCCTTCGAATGGCCTACGTATGGCTTTTCATTTCCATGGCAATGATGGTCTGCTTGCCCGTGTATCAGTTCGGTCTGCTGAAACTCTGGGCGCCGCAAAGCCACGCAGCCGAGATCGGTTTCTCTCACGCCTACTACGGGGCCATCCGCCATGCCATCACGGTTGGATTCATCAGCCTGATGATCGTTGGCGTGGCCGCCAAGGTTGTGCCCACCCTGAAAGGAATCGATGTGCGGAGCCTGACGGGCCTGTGGATGCCCTTCATCCTGCTCAATCTGGGATGCGCGTTGAGGGTTAGTTTTCAGACCCTCACCGACTTTCACGAAATGGCCTTTCCCGCCGCGGGCATCAGCGGCTTGCTGGAAGTGACCGCGCTCGCAATCTGGGGAACGCACCTGTGGCGCATCATGAATGGACGCGTATCCGAACGATCAGAGGCAAGCACCCGGCTGCCGCTGCTCCCCGGCGCGGCCATCGTGGGCGAGAACCGCGTGGGCGACGTTTTGGAGGCCTATCCGCACGTGTTGCCGGTCTTCCTCGAACATGGCTTCACGCCGCTGGCCAATCCGGTGCTGCGCAAGACGCTGGCGAAACACGTGACGATTAACAGCGCGGCCCGCAAACTCGATGTGAATCCGGAGCACCTTTTGAAGGCGCTTAATTCGGCACGTTCCGGCGCCGGTGCCGCGCTTGTGTCGGACTCTGTTCTTAGCGAAGTACATTCCGCGTAGTCGCGGCTGGAAGGAGAGAAGATAAATGAACTATCGCAGGTTATGGATTGGACTCTTCGCGGTAATGGCCGGGTCCTTCACGGTGCTTGGCTACTACGGCGTTGAAATCTACCGGCAGGCCCCTCCTATCCCGGAGCGCGTGGTCTCGGCGTCGGGCAAGGTGCTGTTCACCGGAGACAACATTCGGAATGGGCAAAACGTATGGCAGTCCACCGGCGGGCAGCAGGTAGGCACGGTATGGGGACATGGCTCATACGTAGCCCCCGATTGGTCGGCAGACTTTCTCCATCGCGAGTCGGAGTGGCTTCTTGAGCACTGGGCAAAAGAAGAGCTGGGCGCCGCCTCGTACAAAGACCTTGATGCAGAGAAGCAAGCGGCACTCAAGGCGCGCCTCAAGGGAGAAATCAGAACCAATACCTATCGCGCGGACACAGGGGACTTGGTGGTATCCGACCTGCGGGCGCAAGCCATTGAGGCGGTCTCGGAGCACTACAAGCTGCTTTATGGCAATGATAGTTCGCTGGACGCGCTTCGCGAGGCCTATGCCATCCCGAAGGATGTGGTCCCCGATGCGCGTCGACGCGACGATTTAGCCGCGTTCTATTTCTGGGCGGCGTGGGCCTGCGGAACCAACCGGCCGAATTCGGACGTCACATATACGAACAACTGGCCGCCAGAACCAATCATCGACAACGCGCCGACGCCTGCGATTCTGGTCTGGTCCGTCCTGAGCTTCATCGTGCTGCTGGCCGGAGTCGGTGCGCTCTCCTGGTATTACGTCGCGGAGAAGGCACGCGAGGAAGAAGAACCTCCCATTCCCGACCAAGACCCCTTGCTGACGTTTGACCCCACGCCCTCCATGAGGGCCACCTTGAAGTACTTCTGGGTCGTCATGGCGCTTATCGTGACCCAAGTCTGCATGGGCGCAGTTACGGCGCACTATTCCGTGGAGGGAACCGGCTTCTACGGCATTCCCCTCGCCGAGGTCTTGCCCTATGCGGTGACACGAACCTGGCACACCCAACTGGCCGTCTTCTGGATCGCGACCGCATTCCTGGCCACCGGGCTGTTTCTAGCACCGGCCGTGGTAGGAAGAGAACCCAAATTTCAGCGTCTCGGTGTGAACGCGCTGTTCGGAGCCCTGCTTGTCATCGTAGTAGGGACACTGTTTGGCACCTGGTACGGAACGCGCCAGCGAATGGGTTTGGAGATGAACTTCTGGTTCGGACACCAGGGCTACGAGTATGTCGACCTGGGGCGCTTCTGGCAGTTGTTCCTCTTTGTTGGACTCTTCATCTGGCTCTTCCTGATGGGCCGTGGTCTGTGGCCGGCCATGAGACAGCCTGGACCAAACCGGCATCTTTTGGCGTTGTTCTCGCTCTCTTGCATCGCGATTGCGCTGTTCTATGGCGCAGGTCTCATGTGGGGCCGGCATACGCACTTGGCTATCGTCGAATACTGGCGCTGGTGGCTCGTGCACCTCTGGGTGGAAGGATTCTTCGAGGTATTCACGACCGTGGTAATCGCGTTCCTGTTCACACGCTTGAAGCTGGTCAAAGTACGGACTGCGACGGCCGGCGTACTCTTCGCGACCAGCATCTTTCTTTCGGGCGGCATCATCGGAACCTTCCACCACCTCTACTTCTCCGGCACGCCTACGGCCGTTTTGGCCCTGGGCGCGGTCTTCAGCGCCCTTGAAGTCGTCCCGTTGGTACTCATTGGATTCGAGGCCTACGGAAACCTCTCCGTTACCCGGTTGCAGGGATGGGTCACGGGGTACAAGTGGCCCGTGTACTGTTTCGTGGCCGTGGCCTTCTGGAACCTTGTCGGCGCGGGACTCTTTGGATTCCTCATCAACCCGCCCATCGCGCTCTACTACATGCAGGGTCTGAACACAACGGCCGTGCACGGTCACACCGCGCTCTTCGGCGTCTATGGCATGCTCGCGATCGGGCTGATGCTCTTCTGTCTCAAAGGCATGGCCGCCCATCAAACCTGGAAGACCTCCGTGCTGGCCTTCGCCTTCTGGTCTATCAACATCGGTTTGGCTCTCATGGTGTTGTTGAGCGACCTTCCGCGCGGAATTCTGCAGGCATGGGCAAGCGTCAACGACGGCATGTGGATGGCGCGCTCGGCGGAATTCATGCAGACGGGTCTGATGGACACCTTGAGATGGATGCGCGTAATCGGCGACACCATCTTCGCCATAGGCGTGCTGGCCCTCGGCTGGTTCGTCTTGGGACTCAAGACGGGGTGGTCAGTCTCGGATTCGCGCGCCCGTGAGCACGCCGTTCACAAATCGACTGGCGCTTAGGAAAACAAAACATCGCCTCGCTTGCGCAGTGCCGATTTCCAGCAGTTCCTATGGATATCTGCAGAGTCGTTGCACTGCGCACAGCGAGCGATAGGCACAAGAAAGGGGCTGTCGCAGCGCCAAGTTCCATTGATGGTCTGTTGCTTTTAGAACGTATGACAGCGAGGAGAAAATCGTCGAAACCTGCGCCGCCGCGAATGGTCATCCGGCACTCGCCGGCGGCAGATCAGAAACTTCGCCGGTGGTTTCCACCGTGCAGTTGGGAAGGGCTTCCTTAAGGGATTTGATTGCCTTATCGCTCAGGTTGGCGCAGGCGGTAATG
>JAIBAQ010000288.1 GCA_019695095.1 Candidatus Hydrogenedentota bacterium | reverse complement strand
CCTCAGGGGTTCATGCAACTCGATATCGCCGCGGAGATGGGACTCGGATTGTTGCGCGCGTATCAACTCACGGGCAACGCGCGCTGGTTTGATGCCTGCAAACATTGGGGCGATCTGTTGGCGAAGAACCGCAACCGGGAACCCGGTCTGCCTCCTTGGAACCGCTATGCCAACCCCGAATGCATAACGTGGAACGACACGATGACCGGTGGCGTCGTGTTTCTGCTCGCCTTCTTCGACGAACTCATTCGGCTCGGCTATACGGGTCAAGACGGGGCCATCGTCGAGGCGCGCGCGGCGGGTGTGGCGTATCTACGCGACACCTTGCTTCCGCGCTGGATCGTCGACGACACATGGGGCCGCAACTACTGGGATTGGCAGGACCCGGTGCAGGCGGAAAATGTCACGGAGTTTGTCGTGCGCTACCTCATGGAACATCCCTCGGAGTTTCCGAACTGGAAGCACGACGCCCGTAACATCCTGTCCCTGTTCCTGAATCGCACGAGCGTGAACCCGGCGTCGCGCGGCGATACGTATAGCGGCGCGTGGGCGTTTCCCGAATCGTCCAATTGCTGCGGGCGTTCGCTCTGGTACGGGCCGATGGAACTCGCGAATGTGTTCGCCCAGTACGGTTCACTCGCAGACAGTCCATGGAGCACAGAGCTTGCCCGTCGCATCCAGATTCTTGCCACCTACGACACGCATGAGAACGGTATCGTCGAAGACAACATCGACGGCGGTCCCGTTGTCGCGGACGCGTGGTTCAAGATCGCCGGGCCCATGGCGTTGAAACACGTCCTCAGTTCCATGGCGTTCCTGCCTGCCATCGAAGGCGCAAGCCGCGAAAATCACATCATGCGCAGCACCGGCGTCGTGAACAATGTCGTCTATGACAAGGGACGCATCGTCTACACGACGTTCGACGCGCCTGCTCCTGCGTTGGACGTCCTGCGTCTGGCATTCAACCCAACGAAGGTGGAAGCCGATGGCAAACCGCTTACGCCCACGCCTCGACTCGATTCCGCCGGATATGCCCTTCAACCGTTATCGAACGGCGACTTCTTGATTACCATACGACGCGATGGGCTTCGCGAAATCGTCGTCACGGGAGAGGACCCCCAGCAGGCTCTGCCTGCGGAGAAGTTGACGCAAGTGGGCAATTGGCGCTCGAATCCCGATGGCAGCCTATCGAGCAGAGAAGCAGGGGCGTCTCTGGAATTTGGGTTCACCGGAAATCAGTTTCGCATCATCGGCAGTGTCGGACCCGCGGGCGGCCTTTCGGTTGTATATGTCGACGGCGCACCGCAGCGCGTTGCCATCGACTGCTGGAATCCCGCGCCGCGTGAAGATCAGGTTCTCTACTACCTCAACGGACTTCCGAATGCGGCGCACACGGTGCGCATTGTTGCTCGTGGCGCAGGCAATCCCAGAGCGGACGGCTTGTTCCTCGACGTCAAATCGGTGCAGTGGTCCGATGCTACCGGAACCCCGGATTTCGGCAGTGGAGGCGGCCCCAAAGACACCCAACGCATGATCTTCGGATACCCACAACGCGAAGACTTTGTCGATAGCGCGGGCAACGCATGGCGTCCCGCAACCGATTGGGTGGCTCGCGGCGGGGCCGACGCGGACATTGTGAAGCAATCGTGGTGGAGCGAACGCCGCCGCCTCGCCATCGCGAACGCCAAGGACTCGGAGCGGTATCGCTACGGCGTTCATGCGCCCGAGTTCTGGGCCAACGTCACGGTGGCGCCAGGAACCTATCACGTGAGACTCGGTTTCGCCGAATCACGCGAACTCGATCCGAAACTCCGCGCGGTCACGATTCTGATCAACGGGGAGGAGCGCGTGACGGACATGGATGTCGCGGCAACGGCGAACGGTATCAATACGGCGGTTGATCTCGTCTTCAATGACGTGAAGCCGCTGCACGGCATAATTGAAGTGCGCTTCGTAAACAGGAACGGTGGCGAAGCGATGTGCCAGTGGATTGAAGTTGGACCGGGCGACGGCGGCGCCGGCGCGACGCCTGTGCCAATCCCCAAAACGTAACACCGATCGATTTGCGGGCTATACGTCCAGCCCGACGGCGCGCATGAGTTCCAGCGCGTTGCTCTTTTGCACGACGCCCGAACGCAGCCGGTAGTCGAACACGAGTTTGCCGTCTTCAAGGTGATCTTCGAAATGAACGTTTGCCGCGCGCGACGTCAGCGCGTCGGCGATGCGCGCCAATGCCAGGTCGTGCGTCGTTACAAGACCGATGGCGCCGGCATCCAGAAACCCTTTTAATATCGCTTCGGCGCCCAATTGCCGATCATGCGAGTTGGTGCCGGCCAGGATTTCGTCAAATAGAAACAGGACCGGCTTTGCTTCCTTCGTGAGGTCCATCACCGCGCGCAACCGCTTGATCTCGGCGTAGAACCGCGACCGTCCTTCGTGAATCGAATCTTGAATGCGCAGCGTCGCGCCAATCGTGAGCGGGCTGATTCGCAAGCTTTTCGCGCACACCGGCGCACCCATTTGCGCCAACACCGCGTTGATGCCCACGGTTCGCAGCAATGTGCTTTTCCCCGACATGTTCGATCCGCTGACCACCCACATGCGCGTCGTGGCATCGAGCCGGACGCCGTTACAAACGCGCGTCGCCGACGGCAGCAGCGGATGTCCCAACTCGTCTCCGTGAAAGAACGGGCCCTCTTCCACAATCTCCGGGAATGGATCGCGGGGATGTTCGTAGGCGTACGCGCTCATGGAACACAACGCTTCTAATTCTCCGACCGCATTCAGCCAATCCGACACATGGTTTCCGTGGCGCGTACGCCATGTCTCGAATGCGCAGGCGAATTGAACGTCCCACAACAACAACGCCGCGACAGGCGTGAAAAGTTGGTTGTTGCGCGCTTCGTGCCACGTCGCCAGCCGGTGCAGCCGCGCGATGCACGCCGATGCCGATTGACCTTGCGAAGTAATGCGCGCCATCAATGCCTTGAGCCGCGCGCTTGCAACAGGCTCGCGCTCGAGCCTCGCCAAGACCATCGCCAACACGGCCAATTCCCGTTTGGGTTCGTCAATAGCGGCAATCGCGTTACGTACGCCCTTGGACAGCGGCCGCGTGACCGCCCATGCAACGGCGATCGCCGCAATGAAGGGAAACGTCGCGACACCCAGGAGCAGCATGACGAATGAAACCACCAACGCCGCGCCCACCAACGTCGCAATTGCGCGCGCGCGCGCCACGCAAAACGCTTGGGGCGCGGTGGCCCAGGCAACAAGCACCTCCGGATGCACACCCTCGCGAACCCCTTGCCCGAATTGCGCTAGGTCTTCCCGCAAATCGAGCCGGGACCGCAATTCATCGACCGCCTTTTGCCGCGCAAGAATCTCGTCGACTTCGGCGGGCGCGCACAACCAATCGGCAAGCGCTTGTTGCCCCGCGCGCGTGCGCGCGAGACACATCAACTCGAAAAGCGATCCGCGTCCCACCAGGTCGAGATCCGACGCGCAAAGATGATCGGTTGGAGCCAGGCCTTCGCCGCTGAGCCCCATTCCCGCCCAGCGATCTTCAATGCGGGCGATGCCGTGCTCGTAGAATGCGATGGCAATACGTGCCCGGTCGCGCGCGCGGATCACGCGATCATGACGCACAACGAGCACGACAAACGCGAGCACGGGAACAGCGAGCCATACCCACAGCCTGTCGTCGCCCCAAATCGCCGCCGCAATGATCGCCAGCGCGGCCAAAAACACAACGAGACGCAGGTTCGCGTAAAGCGCATCCTGCTTATCCAAGCGGCGCACCGTTTCCTGGCGCGCGGCCAATCGCCGTTGATACTCGGCTTTCGGCTCCACCGTCTGACTCATTGGCTCCCTTTCGATTCGCACTTCCGAGCAAGCAGCCAACTATACCATGAGGGCGTGCATTGACCTCTTATTCGGTCCCCACTATGCTCAATGAAACAATCTCGCGTTCCGGCCACTTGGGGGGAAGTAGCATGAATCATAGTCCGTATCAGAGGTTAGGCCGTTGGCGTGCAGGGATCGCCGTTTGGTTTGCGTTCGTCTCTATCATTTTCTCCCCGACTCATGCTTCGGCCCTGCTCTACCGCACGCCGGAAGGCACGCTGAAAGACAACTGCGTCATCTACAACGACGGCACTTACCACCTCTTCGCCATGTACCGCCGCGAACTGCGTAACCGCGATCAGGATCAATGGCGCGGCGTCTGGTCGGCCACATCCACCGACGGCGTCCATTGGAAAGACGTCGGCCCTGTCATCAACGATGCGCCCTTCGGCATCTACGCGATGCGCGTGTGGAAAGTGGGCGACACGTTTCTGATGAATCACGGCAGCTTCACCGGGGAAGCGCAAGATGTGTTGAAGCTGTGGGAATCGAACGATCTCGTTCATTGGACGTATCTCGGCGAGGAATGCGACATCCGGCGTCCCGACGGACAACGCATCGATCACATGGACGTGTTTCCTGAAACCGAAGGCGGCAAGACCGTGTACTACGGCTACGCCGTCGGCGGCATGCTGCGCTCCGAAGACGGCATCAAATGGACCTGGCTCGGCGACGTGCCGCTCACGGATGCGCTCGACATCCGCGTTGTGCAGGAACCCGGCGGTTGCCAACGTATCGGCGATTTGTATTACCTCCTCATGGGCGGCTTCTTTCCCGGCAACTACCAGTACAACGTCGGCACGTACGTTTCCGATAAACCGACCGGCCCCTTCCGGCCCGACTATCCGGCCTTGCGCCTCAACGGCTACTCCGGACGCAACGTCTACGCGCTCTGGGCGGGCTATTGCCGCAAGCCCGGCGAACTGCTGCTCACCAATTACATCCTCGATCCCTATGCCGACTTCTGGTGGCACGCCCCGCTCAAGACCGCTGTTATCGACGGTGCAAAACATCTGCGCATGGGGTATTGGAAAGGCAACGAGGCGCTCAAAGGCAAGGAACTCCCGTGCGACATCGCGCACGTCCAGTCTGTGAATGGCTCGGCCAATGCCTCGGCGGAATCGGTGACCCTCGCCGCCGCGCCGTTACCGCAAATCCGGTGGATCACCCCCGGCGAACCGAACCGATCCCTCGCGTTCCTGGAAGCGCCGCTTCCCACACAGAAAGGCCTCGTGGTTGAAGGCACAATTCAAATCAAACCGCTACACGGCCTCTTCTTTCCCGCCGTCGGCGTCTGCCTTGAACGCCCCAACCAGGAAGCCACCGCCATCCTCTTCGAATCCTGGGGCCAGACCGAAATTGGCACGCTGCATTCGACCGACACGATCCGCTTCGACTCCGAAGACATCACCGGCAC
>JAIBAQ010000287.1 GCA_019695095.1 Candidatus Hydrogenedentota bacterium | reverse complement strand
TCACGGCTGACACGCCGGATCTCTTTCCAGGATTTCCCCCAGTGCGGCTGCAAGAAAGTAAGCACCATAAAGAAAGAACCGAGAATGGTCAACCAGAGCAGCGGTTTGCGCGCAGCGGCTTCATATCCCGGCATGAGGCGCGGCGCCAGACGCGCTTCAATGAATCGATGCAACCGTCCCGCCCTGCGGCGTTCCAGGAACACCAAAGCAAAGACAACACCCGCAAGCGCCAGCGCGCTGCCGATGATCCACCACGGCAAAAGCCGCGAGTCTATGCCAAATCCAAATGCCATCTTCCGACCTAAGGTATGGGTTCAAACCACAGTCGCCGCCCAAACACCGAAGCCATCATAGCGAGCGCCCCAGCGACAGCCCACGGCATGAACGCATCTTTGTATTCGTAGTAATCGCCCAGTTCCACTTTTGTGGTTTCGAGCTTGTTGATTTCATCGTATGCTTCTTTGAGTGACTCAACATCCGTGGCACGATAAAACTTGCCTCCCGAAATGTCCGCGATACTGCGCAGTGTCTCCTCATCAATTGGAAGGCGGGCAGCTTGTACGCTGGTTCCCCAGAAATTTTCCATGGGGACTAGCACCTCATCACTGGACCCTGCGGCAATGGTGTAAACGCGCACCCCAAATTCCTTGGCAAGCTGAGCCGCCGTAATCGGATCTAACTCTCCGGCATTGTTGCGGCCGTCGGTGAGAAGAATAATGATCTTTGCTTTGGCCTCGGATTTTCGGAGCTTGTTCACCGCGAGGCCGATCGCCGAACCAATGGCCGTCCCGTTCTTGCCTTGCTGCCCGCCACCCCCTTCAATCTGTGCGCGCTCCACATCGCGCGACAGGATATCGTAGTCAAGCGTCAGCGGAGTCTGTGTCCATGCGTATCCTGCATAGAGCACAAGCCCCAGACGGTCAAGACCGTAGCGATCGGCAGGCGTATTCTTGCGGCTCTCGATAAAGTCGCGCACGGCCTGCTTGGTCACGTCCAGGCGGCTCGTGTTCTGTCCCTGCTGAACGAAATCCGCTGCACGCATACTGCGCGATACGTCCACACATAGCATGATATCAACGATGTCGGCGCTGTCCTTCTGGACAGACAACCCGCGGATGGGGCGTGCTAATGCGATGATCAACAAGCTTAAGGCAATCACCCGGAGCACAGCGGGCAATCTCCGCAGAGTAACGCGCATGCCGCCGGAAACTCGTTTCAGAGATTCGCCGGTGGACAGGCTGACTGCTCCAGGCGCGTGGGACACCAGTTCGAATACGAATAGAATAAGGACACCCACAAGCAGCAGCAGCGCCGCTGGATTCAGAAGGCCGTGAAACACGAAGGATTCGAGGAGTCTCATGCGACTTTCTCCTCCGAATCCGGTTCGGGCTTGGGTTTTGTCTCATCGACGAAACGGAGGACTTCTGCAAAACTGCGATCCATTTCGTCAATCGTGGGCTCGTACCGCGCAAACTTCACGCGGTCGCAATGCCGCAAGAACGTCGCCAACATACGCTGCTGCTCGTCAGTGAATACGTGCTTGTTCGCGGCTTCCGCCAGGAACTCCGGAGTCGTCTGCTCCGGCGCATGTACCTCGAATCGATCTTCAATGTAGTGCCGGAGAATGGACGACAGTTCGACGTAGTACACATTGGTCCGGCCTGCCTGTGGCAATTTGCGCTCGTCCAGTTCACGCAGACGCTGATACGCCACCTCCCAGGCCGGCAGCGGCGGCGCGGGACGCGCGATGCGCTCGCGATGACGCGCGAGCCACCAAATCAGTACCGCGATCGCAAACGCGACAAGGGCCACAACCGCCCAGAACTCCCACCTGCGCCACAAGGGAAGCGGCAGATCGATAGGAGTCGCGCCAGACACAAAGCGCTCCGCTTCTTCCTTCTCTTCCGGCGTCAGGTCGCGGACGCGGACTGATGGCGACGCGACAGTGATGGCCTCGCCATCAACGGCAACGGTCACAGGCTCAATTGGATAGTCGCCGATAAGGACGGGGTCGAGCGTATACGTTTCGGTAACAAGCTTTCGTCCATTCTCCAAGACGCTTGACGAATGGGTAGGCTGGCCATAGACAGAGAGCCCGCCAAACTTGTCGACCATATGCGGTATCTTGACGTCCGCGTTGGCTGGCGCTTCCACGGCAATTGTGAAGCGAGTCTGCTTGTGAAACGGTATTTCCGGAGGGTCGAGCGTCACACGCACTTGCGCATTTGCACCGGTACCCTGCGCCGTCGCTGGGCGCGGCGTATCTGGCTTCGCCTCAGGAGGCGTTGTCGGTGTGCTGGCAGCAGCTTCATTTCCGGAGGCAGCCGCAGATTCCGCGCCCGATTCCGTTAAAGGGGCGCTTTCGGAAGAAGCGGGAGCCGAGACGGCGGAATCTTCAGGAGCCACGTCCACTGAAGGCAGGTTGTCAGTCGGCGCATCTGCCGGCGCAACCTGCCTTTCCACCGGCGCAGTTGTCACTGTTCCTGGCTGCGATTCATCTTGCGCCCAAACCACAGCGCAGACAGCGCAAAGCAGAATAATCAGGCGAAGGGATTTCATCACGTCCCCCCTTCGGCAGGCTTCAGGCGTTCCGTGAAGAACTTGGCATCTTTCTCCGCCAAGACCTTGTCGATGAAGACTCGGGTCTCTTCATCGGACTTCTTCATGCGCAATATCCGCTCTGCCCGATCCCGGACTTGGTCGAACGGCAGTACATCGCCGGAATTCGGCGCCTTGAAGTGGTCCGGTTCTGCTTTGTAAAAGCGTTCAACGTCTTCTTTAGTCACGCTGATTTTCTGCTGCACTTCTGACGCAAGCAATTTATGCACGATCAGGGAATTGCGCTGCGCCTCCAACTGCGCCTGGACTTCTTTGTCCGCATCGAGCTCCTGACGTAGTGCCTTATCGATTAGCACTCGTTGAATTACGAGGTTTCTGAGGAACTCCGCGCGCTTTTCCGGAGCGGAATAAGCTGCTCGATCCGCTTCGGGCATACGTTCAATTTCCCGCTCCAGATCCTTGTCGGTGATTACTTCACCACCGAATTCGGCAAGAACGATCTCC
Source organism: Candidatus Hydrogenedentota bacterium (assembly GCA_019695095.1). Classification (NCBI taxonomy): domain Bacteria; kingdom Pseudomonadati; phylum Candidatus Hydrogenedentota; species Candidatus Hydrogenedentota bacterium. The sequence goes on along the minus strand of JAIBAQ010000287.1, from coordinate 2,321 downwards.
TCCGGCGCAATATCCTTGGCGGTACGCCTCGCTGTCGAGCGCGTTTCGAGTTCCCGCTGCAGTGCACTGGTCCTGCCAAGTTTCTCCAAGCACAAGACAACCTTCTTGTTTAGTTCGTCCTTAACGTCGGAATCCGGGGCGAGCATCTCCGCTTCGTAGAGGTAAGCCAACGCGCGCTCGTATTGCTTTTCTTCTATCGCGATCTTGGCGACCGAGAAACACGTCTTCGCGCGCGCCTCATCCGTAAGGCAAGCATGCTCCAAATAACGATCATAGGCATCCATCGCCGCCGTGGGAAGCTGCTTTTCTTCCAGTTTGAGCGCATACTTGCGCCACTGCTCGGCGGTAAGTCCACCTGCAGCAACATTCCCGTCAGACAGACCAAAACCTATCCATGCGGAAGAGGCCGCCACCACCAGCAGTATCGCAGCCCCCATGAAAAATCTCGCAGCGCGCCCTGTCTGCAGACGCGATTCCGCCGCCGCGCGATTCTGCTCGCGGAATTCCTTCAACCGCTCGGAGGCCGCGTCAGTCATGGCAACGCCACTCCTCGCAAAGTCCTTAGCACAGCCCCACTTGTCATCCTGAGCGAAGCGAAGGATCTGGCATCAAACAAAAACCAGCTCAAGTCAGATTCATTGCTTCGCTCAGAATGACAGTGGAGACTGCAGGAGTTGGAATGGTCCATCATAGACACACACGCGTTACGCATAGCGGCGCTCCCGCATCCGAAAGAACCGATAAATCTCCTGCACATAAGGTTGATCCGTGCGAATGTGGATCGCGTCAACTCGGTTACGCTGAAAGATAGTCTCGCGAGCTTTGGCGCGCTCGACCGCCGCGCGTGCATAGTCTTCACGGACACGGGGATTACTCGTGTCAATGAGTACTTCCGTATCGGTCTCCGGGTCGCGCACACAGGCCAAGCCAACGTCCGGCAACGCTTCCTCGCGCGGATCGCTAACGACGACGGCAATTAAGTCGTGGCGTTTGCTGGCAACGCGCAACGGGATTTCGTATCCCGATGCCATGAAGTCGGACACAAGGAAGGTAACAGCGCGCCGTCGCGTAACGCCATTCAGAAAATGCAGTGCGCCAGGGATATTCGTCTTGCGTCCTTTGGGCTCGAAGTACAACACCTCGCGGATAACACGCAACACGTGCTTGCGGCCCTTGCTCGGCGGCACATACAACTCGATGTCGTCGGTGAAGATGATGAGCCCGACTTTGTCGTTGTTCTTGATTGCGCTGATAGCCAGTACGGCGCACAGTTCCGCGGCAAGTTCGTTCTTGAATCGCCCCACGCTTCCAAATCGCCCGGACCCGCTGGCGTCGACCAGCAGCATCACGGTCAGTTCGCGTTCTTCCGCCAGCAGCTTGACGTGTGGCACGCCTGTGCGCGCGGTAACGTTCCAGTCGATCATGCGAATCTCGTCGCCGGCCACGTATTCGCGGACCTCCTTGAATTCCATGCCCTGGCCCTTGAATACACTCTGATACTGGCCGGTCAAGATATCGTTGACCATGTGATTCGTGCGGATCTGTATCCGCCGAATCTCCTGCATCACCTCTTGCGGAATCATTCTTCGAGATACCCTCTACCGTTCTTGAACGTCAGATTACGGCACGGGGACCGTGTCGAGAATCATACGGATGATGTCCTCGCTGGTCTTGTTCTCGGCTTCCGCTTCGTAGGTAACAATCACGCGATGGCGCAGAACGTCCATGGCGACCTGCTTGACGTCGTTGGGAAAGACGTTGCCCTCGCCCTGCAGAAACGCCAGCGCGCGCGCGGCCTGCTGCAAGTAGATGGTTGCGCGCGGCGACGCGCCGTATTCAATGAGGTGCTTGACAGACAGGCCGTAGGCTTCCGGGAAGCGAGTCGCCTGCACAATATCTACGATGTAGTTCTTGGCCTTGTCGTCCACGTAAATCTGATTGACGACCTCGCGGGCATGGAGAATTTCGTGACGCGTAATGACCGTGTCGATTACGGGTTCGTGGAGCATGTCCACGCGATCCATAATCTCGCGTTCTTCAATCTTGCTCGGATAGTTTACACGAAGCTTGAGCATGAATCGGTCGACCTGCGCTTCGGGGAGAGGATACGTACCCTCTTGCTCGATAGGGTTCTGCGTCGCAAGGACCATGAACGGCTCTTCCAGGCGATAGGTCTGATCGCCGATGGTCACTTGACGTTCTTGCATGGATTCAAGGAGCGCGCTCTGTACCTTGGCGGGGGCACGGTTGATTTCGTCCGCAAGGATAATGTTGCCGAAGATCGGTCCGCGCTTCGTGGTAAACGTACCGTCTTTGGGACT
>JAIBAQ010000286.1 GCA_019695095.1 Candidatus Hydrogenedentota bacterium | reverse complement strand
CCGATGTGACAGGCGCTAGATCCAGCCGCGCAGCCTGTAGTAGAGCAGGGCCACGCACTCTCGCACCCAGTCAATCTCCGCATGGAGGGTCGCCCAGAACGTGTAGCGCAGGTCCAGCGGTCCCGCCGCGCCGGCGTCGGCCTCTGCGCCGATTCCCAGCGTGGCGGATCCGTCCACCTGCGTGAATCCCACCTTGCGGAAGCACAGCAGCGCGCGCCGTATGTGATAGGGCGACGTGACCACGAGCACGCGGTTGGTGAGGGCTGCCGGGCCCAGTATTCTCGCAACGCTGGCGGCCTGTTCGTGCGTGTTCAACCCGTCGTGCTCCATTTCAATGGAATGACGCGGTAGTCCGCGAAGGACGAGTTCATCGCGCATGCGACCTACGCTGTTCGTTTCGGGATCACCATCGCAAGGCAGTGAGACGATGAACGTTGCCGACGGATAATTGGTGCCGATGGCTGCCGCGCAATAGGTCCGCATCAGTCCCGTTTCACTCGGAATCCCGCCACCGCCCAGAACGACGATGTAAGCCGGGGCGGCCGCATCGGCCTCAGCGTGCCGGTTCGCGCGCCAGCGCGGCATGCCGGTGAAGCCTATGACGACTTGGAGGAAAAACGCAGCGGCGGCGAACCTGACCACCAAGCGTGAAAAGCGCTGGAGGAACCGTTTCATCGGCCATCAGAAATGGCGGCGCGCGAATTCCCGGCCGGAGCCGGACTTGAGATAGGATTCAAAGTCTCGGGCCTTCTTCTTCGAACGGAATGCGGTGCATGTTTCTAGTCGCCACGGCCCGAATTTGGCCGTGTGGGATACTGATCCGGCGTTATGCATTTCGAGTCGGGCGCGCAGGTCAAGAGTACATCCCGTGTAGTGCCGGTCAGGATACTTCTCGCTGACCAGCAGGTAAACGTAGTGAAAATTTGTGGCAGGCATGCCAAGCCGTAGTCTCGCAGCGCTGGGTTGGAGGTCCGCCTTCGCGTCCGACGTCGGACGACTACGGCGGGACAGCCTTCGCCCTACGCTGCGCTGCGAGCGAAGGCTGGCGGAGAGGGTGGGATTCGAACCCACGGTACGGTGTGACCCGTACAACGGCTTAGCAAGCCGCCGCTATCGACCACTCAGCCACCTCTCCATCAACGACTTATAAAAGTGCTTGCTCTTCGTGTAACACGTTTGTAACGTCTTTCGCAGGAAATGTAACCGTCGACGTCACGAGACACGCGTATGTCCAAAGGCAAAACATGGCCGCAGATTAGGCGACGGGGTCGCTCGTGGCAAGTTGATTGCGGGTTCATTGCTGGCAAACGCGTTCAAGTGTCATTCAAAACGCGCGCTGAAGCCGAGGCCGAAGGCGCGCGACGCAGAGGCGAACGAAAGGCCGAGGGCGACTCTGCATATGCCCTGTCACCGCCTCAGCGGCAGCAGGCTTTACGCGCCCTGGAGATCCTCACTGGTTCGGGATACGACCTTGTAGGCGCAGCCGAGTACGTTCGCGATCACGCCGCCCCGCTGAGCGCGCGCCGCACCATCGACGAATTGCTCTCCGACTACGCCACGACGAAGGAAGCCGCTGGCCGGCGCCCAATGACCGTCAAATCGATCCGGTACCGTTGTGGCCGCTTTGTGGAGGCGTTTAAGGGTCGGACGGCAGATTCGTTCAGCACCGAAGAACTCGAAACCTGGTTCACCCGTGAGAAGTTCAAAGGCGAGACACGAGCTGGAATGCGTCGTGCTCTTCTTGGTTTTTTCAATCACGCTATTAAACGCAAGGCTGCGCGAGCCAATCCCGCAAACGATCTGGAACGCCCCAGCCGTGACGACGAGTTACCTGATGCTTTCACTGTTGATGAAGTTCGGAAAATCCTGACCACAGCCGCAACCATCGAACCGCATACCGTCCCTTACTACGCGATCGGCTTCTTCGCCGGACTCCGCACAGCCGAGCTGGACGGCCTGGACTGGCGGGAAATCGACTTTGAGAACAAGACCATCAAGGTCCTGCCGGCGACCGCCAAAAAACGGCGGACGCGCTTTGTGGACATGGCCGATAATCTGATCGCATGGCTGCGACAGCACCGCAAAACACAAGGCCCCATCGACGGCCACCGTCACGATGTAGACCGTGTCCGCCGCAAATCCGGGGTCGAATGGAAGCCCAATGGCATGCGTCATTCGTTCGCATCATACCATCTCGCCATGCACGAGAATGCCGCCAAGACGGCACTTCAACTCGGACACCGAAGGCAGGAAATCGTGTTTGATCACTATCGCCAGCTTGTCCGAAAGTCCGACGCGGAGAAGTACTGGACTGTTTACCCCGACATGTCCACCGGCCCGCGTCTCTCCTAACGTGCTGGTTTTTAAGCGATTCTTGGCATAGTCTCGCATCGTAACCTTCGATGTCATGAGGGTTGGTCAGCTCGGAATACTTGGTCTTTCGACATGACGGACAATGCGAAATCAGTGCAACATCGTCCTGGTCGAGATATACCGGATGCACAGAAGAAGATTCTCTTCACACTTTCAGGAAACCGATGCGCATTTCCCGGATGTCAGAGACCGCTTGTCGAATTGCCGAAAGACGCGCACGACTCGGCGACGCTCATCGGTGAAATGGCGCATATTGTAGCCCACGGAGAAGGCGGACCGCGAGCTGACCCCGCTTATCCAGTTGCCAAGCTAAACACGCATGAGAATCTGATTCTGCTCTGCCCCACCTGTCACACGCGAATTGATCGGCTGCCATACCAATACAACGTTCAGGTTCTTCGCCAAATGAAGCGCGACCATGAGGCCGCGTTCTCTTCACCAGACCAATCGGTTATTTCCAAGCAGCAGTTGAAGGATCGTATTTTTGCGTCGGCAATGCCGATCACAAATATCCCGACAAAAGTTTTCAGCGCGCCTACGCAATTCCGAAAGCAGAACGTCAAGGACTTGTTGGTCGCACTGAATCGCCCGGCTGACCGCCATGAAATTCTAGCTTTTGAACTGCGCGACGACCGGCTTTATAGCTTTCACGATCTCTCGCCACCGGATGGACCATTCTCGCGCGTGTGCGACTTCAAGACTACGGAGCGGTTACTGGCTGACGAAATGTGGATGGATCCAGACATGCGCCGCCTTTATGTCACGCTTCTGAATCGGGCGCTCAGCCGTTTCCTCCTCTCAAAAGGTGTTCGATATCAGAGCCAGCATCATCGGTATTACTTCTTGGCTGACAAGGAAACTGGCGCTCGGTCCTTTGAATATGACTCTCTTGCCGGACGCCGCGAGAAACGGATGGTTGTCTGGAATCCAATCACAAAACTCACGGGAAAACCAAAGAGGCGATGGATTCATCTGGCTGCCAACCTGAGTTTTCAGCAACCAGCAAAGGCTAAGTGGTTGCTTGCAGTACGACCCGAGCGCTACATCACCAAAGATGGAACGACCGAGTTTGACGCGAACAAGATCGGCCCCATCGTCACCCGACTTAAGGCGTCAATGCACAATCGGGCTTATTTTTCAGAAGTCCATTTTTGGAAACAGTTTCTCTGCGAACGAAAACCCATGCTTTCTCTCGGTTTCGGCGGGCAGCATCTCATCGTGGAGAGCGATTTGATTAGCGCCGAAATCACTTGGGCCGGGGTTCCAGACGATGACAAGAAGGTCGCGGATATGCAGCCCGACGAAGACCTATTCAGTGTGGCGGAGCGAAGGTCGGTCAGCGATGAACTCGACACTGATGATACCGACGCTGAGGTCGACGACGATGTTTAGGCGTAGAACCATGCTCGAATCCGCGATCCTCGACGCCTCATGGGTTGAGGAACCCCGTTTGGTCTTTGGCAATGGCAAGTTGCACGAAAACCCTAAAGTTGGCATCCCCCTCTATGGACCCAGATCTTATGGCACTCCAAGGCATAAGAGCGAAGTTCATATTGGTTTTATCGGCGAAGGGGATTCGATCCAGCATGTTCAAGACTATATCGCCTCCGCTTGCGAAGGAATTCAGGGAGAGTCATACCATTACACATTTCCCGGTTGCTCTTCCGACGTTGGCTACTGTTTTTCCCCGCGTTTTTCGCCAACGCTTGTTGAAAAGGTGACGCAAACCGAGAAGGCCGCTCTACTCAATCAGAAGAGGCCACAGCAGCGCTTCGAGGACTCGGTTGCTTTATTTCTCGCAAAACTTGAACTCCTTTGTGGCAAGGATCATCCGCTTGATTACGTAATGCTGGTATTGAGCGAAGAATTGTACGAAGTGATACGTGCCGCAGATTATGGGGGAGGCACCGGCCTGATTCATCGAGATTTTCGACGCGCGTTCAAAGCCGGCGCGATGAAATTTAAGAAACCGACGCAGCTATTTCGCGAATCAACCATCGGCAGGGGTAATCGCCAACTGGATAACGCAGCTACTCGCGCTTGGAACTTGTTTACCGGAATGTACTTTAAAGCCGGGGGGCTCCCCTGGGGGCCTTCCGGGCTGATGCCGTCAACTTGCCATGTTGGAGTTTCTTTCTACCGGCCATTGGGTGATTCAAGTTCCATTCGCGCAAGCGCCGCCCGGGCGTTTGACGAAAACGGCGAAGGACTTGTATTGCGGGGCCAAAAATTTGAGTGGGATGAGGAGAAGATGGGCAAGTCTCCCCATCTTCCAGCAGAACACGCCGCGCGCCTTGTCGAAGACGTCTTGAACCTTTACCAGTTCGAGAGGCATCAACTTCCGCAGCGCGTCGTTATTCACAAGACGTCCGCATTTGCACCGGCGGAGCGAGAAGGCTTCACGTCCGCGCTTGCGCGCGTCAAAGAGTACGACTTGGTATCTGTCTTTCCGACGAGCAATATCCGGCTATTGAGAACTGGCAAATATCCACCGTTGCGAGGAACGATTCTTAATATCGAAGACGAGCACTACCTTTACACAACGGGCTACATGCCAACCATCAGTGCTTTTCCGCATGGTCATGTTCCCGCGCCCTTGCGCGTTGTCGACCATGTGGGCGATACATCGGTGAAAGATATTCTTCGCGAAGTCCTGATTCTCTCCAAAATGAACTGGAACTCCGCCAACATGGACGGCCTCTTGCCCATCACGGTGACTTTTTCACGGATCGTCGGCGACATTCTCCGGGAAGTTCCCCCGGACGTGATTCCTGATCCTAAGTACGTGTTCTATATTTGAGCGGATAACTGTCTCACAAGTACTGAATCTCGCACCTGCAACAGAATAAACCAGTAACTGTTCCCTACGGCGGTCCATGAGCTATAACAGCCTTAGCCGAAAGGCCTCGATCACCCGTGCGATGCCGTTCGGACACAATTGACCTTCCCCCGTAAAACGCGGCCATTTTCAAAGCGAGTCCTCTGGTCTACAAGCAGAAAGAGGAGGACGAGCGATGAGGGGAAAACGGTTCAAGGAGGAGCAGATCATCGGGGTGCTGAAAGAGG
>JAIBAQ010000285.1 GCA_019695095.1 Candidatus Hydrogenedentota bacterium | reverse complement strand
GTCCGTTGGTTCAAAGGGAACTATCGCGACTACGAAGAGTGGCGCCTCAAAGAACTGGGCAGCAAACTATTCGAAAACCGCCGCGCCCGCTACCGCAAGATCGTGAAGTAATTCTCCAGGCAACAAATGAGCCAAGCACGACGGCGCAGCGTTTGAGGCGGAAAAAAGTATCGGCTCAAGATGCAGTAGACCGTATTGTCATCCTGAGCGTAGGACTGCGCGAGCGCGGGTTTTGGTGATAGAAACGACGGGCAGGGAGTCGGCCTTAACTCGGCATCGGACAACATGTGCTCTCGTTCACTACTCACACCGTCTGTTCCTCCTGCGCGCCACACGGCGCAAAACATAGTAGCCTGGGGCAGAGTCCTCCGAAGCCCCGAGACGCAGTCGAGGGGCGAAGGTGGACGACGCCCCAGGTCAGCAACCCACCCTAACGACCGCTCTGAAGGAGCGCCACATGCAAGAGGCTTGGCTTGTTTCTTAGAAGTCCGCCTACGGCGGAAAAAGGATCTGGATTGAGAACGACTTTTCGAGTGCCAGATGCTTCGCTTCACTCAGCATGACAAATCGAAACAGGCTAAACGTGTGGTCTTGACGATGCTACTACGTGGAAGCGCGTAGACCGGTCCGCCTGAACCGTCCTAATTAGACGAGAGAGCACCCTCTGGGGCTGATTGCGGCTTGTTCACATCGGTGGCAGCGACACGCGTCTTACTCGCGTCGATTTCTTTCAGCCACGCAAGCGTGTCATTCAACACCTTGTAGACGTGTGCTTCATCAAGCCCGATGTGATCCGAATCGTACATGATGAACTTCTTGGGCTCGCTCGCGGCTTCGTAAAGCGCCTCGCCGGACGCCGCCGGGACGATCTGATCGTAGGAACCCGACTGAAACAACGACGGTCTTGGCGAGATCTTTGAGACATACCTGATAGGGTCTGCCGGCGCCATGACGTATTGCATAACCCAACTGACCGGGTTGTGAAGAATCCCCAGTTCCTTCTTCGACGCTTCGCTGTCGAACAGCAGCGGCAGATTACCGCCTCCGTACGTCATGACTGCCGCGGCAATGCGAGGTTCAAACGCCGCAGCCGTGCAACCGGTGATGGCGCCATAGCTTGCGCCGAGCAGATAGATGCGATCGTGCGCAATCTCCGAGCGTGTTTGCAGATAATCGACCAGCCGGCGCGTTTCAATGACATTCAACGCGGCGCGCCGGCGCAATGCAAAGAGGTCCCGGACGGGGTTCTTTCCCGGCAGCTTGCGCTCGCCCTTTGTATATTGCTCCTGACAACAAATCGCAAATCCCGCCTTTGTATAGACCGCCGCGATGTCATCCAGAAACTCTTTCTTCTGATTGATACCGTACAAGAAGATGATGCACGGGAACGGACCGGACATGTCGCGGGGTTCCGCCAGCAGCGTGGGCACGGCCTGTCCCGGCATTCCATCGAAGGTGAGGTCGATGCGATGGTAGTCGGGACGCTCTTCCTCGCCGCGAACCACCGCATTCAAGGGAGCAGAAGGGTCGTAACCAACCAGGAATTCCCGGTCCCACGCGGACTTGGCGACGGCAAGACCTACCGCGCTGATACAGAGCACAACTACAAGACCAATGAGTATTTTGTATCGCAATTTCATGGGCATAGTCTAGAGCAGATTCGATGATTACGTCAACGTTGTCTTCGACGGATTTCCTCCGGAACTCGGTTCCGTGCCGCAGCTTCCGGGCCCGATGGCGGTCGCGAAGTCCAATATCCTATGTATATACCATCCGACTTCTCAATCGTTGCGCCATTCGGCATAAGTCCTTTTCGTAAAGCAATATACACACCCGATGCGTCGATGCGCGCGTAGCGCTCCAGCAGGTCCAGTGCATGCTTCGACGGCCTGGTTTCTTCCCATGCCCCCGAGTCCGTTGGACGGTTCAGCGCGTAGCCCACCAAAAGCGCCATGTCTCGATTCTGGAAGAAGTAGACCGTCCCCCGAGCGCTCAGATGTTCCCTGATGTATGCAGACGCTTGCTCAGCGGACTTATATGGACTCTGTCCCACAGCCTCGCCGTGCTCGAGCCTGGCGAGCAATCCCGACGCGGTAGCCACAGGCAGGAACCATCCCGACATCATGGGCACCGGTCCCGGGGGCATACGCGTTCCCGTGCCCATCAAAAGAACCGTTGGCGAAAGCGCCAAACACGCGCAGGCAAGCGCTCGTCTCACGGAAATCGGTCGTTGCAGCAACGGTGCGAAGAGCCGCGCCGCGACGATCGCCAAAATAGGCAGCGCCGTGCCGAAGAAGCGGCCTCCATACGAGATAAGCGAAGGCAAACCCACGGCGATGAGACACAGCAGCAATGCATTCTCGGCGTTTCGCCATCGCGTGAATCGCGCGGAATGCACGCATGCGAGGAGAAGTCCCACGTTGATGCACTGAAGCCACGACAGCTTGAGGAGTGCATTCATCGCCGCCGAATGCTCGCCGTACACCCCCGCATCGATGGGATGGCTGAACCAATCGCGGAATGCGAAGACGCGGCCGTACCACGGCACAATCATCACGAGGATGAGCGCTATCAGCAATACCCATCGCACCGGCGAGATTCGCTTCCAAATACAGAAGACCACTAACCCCGTCAGAATCGTCACCGGACTACCCATGTGCGTGTAGAAGGCTAGAGCCCCCAACGCCGACGCGGCCAATACATGCCCGGACAGGAATGCCATTGCCATGAGCATTGCGAAGGCCGCGGCCAGCGCGCTCGGCGTGCTCATATACGAAAGCACAATGAAACCAGCGTCCCAGCCAATTAGAAGCAAAGCCATCAAGGCCCTGCGCGCATCGAATAGCCACCGCGCAAAATACCAAGTTACGCCATAGACAAATGGCAGCGATAGCGCTTGCACCGATTGAAACCCTGCCGTGATATCGCCTCGAAACAACAGCGCCAGACCCGCAATGAGTAGATGATAGAGTGGGGGATAGAGGTGCGGCCGGCCCAGCGGCGCAAAGCTCCACGTGTCCCAATACGGAATTCCGTGTATCGCGAAAATCCCCTGAACGACGCGCATGTGATAGAGATTGTCTGGCGGCAGAGGCGGGAAGTCTCCTCGGCCAATCCACAACAACAGCGTCATAACGGCGAGCACACCGAGGCTCACCGCGTCGAGTCGTTCGAATCGGAACCGCAGCGGACGCGGAGTCCATTCGCTTGACGCTTCTTCTATCTCGGGACGCAGCCGACGAAACACGAACACTTGCGCAACGACAATGAAAAGCGATGCGCCCGCCAGTGCCGCGATAACGGATTTATCCAGTTGAACCATCAGTACTCGTGTTTGTGGCTAGGCTTTCAATGCTGCGCCTGCGCAATTCTGACAGGTCCGCGCTTTTCGCGTTGGTACCGATACACAATCCAACCCGTAACCGCGAACAAGACCAAATAGTAAATGCTGAAGGCCAATTCCCCGGGATGGCTCTTGGGACCTGTCACCAATTGGGCGCACACATTCTGCACAATCAGGACCAGCCACATGATCGCATAAGCGTGAGGCATCGCATCGTCCTCGAAGTACTCTTTCCCGGGCACGAAGAACGTCCGCACAACAAGCCACAGAAGGCCGATAATCAACAACGGGCCAAACACCAACCACAGGACGTGGCTCCAATACTCTTCATTGCCCAGGTAGATGTTTGCCCACCCTTTCAGCCCGCTGCGCAGCGACAATCCCAGTCCAAGCAACAGCCCAAGATACGCGCCAAAGCGTTCCAGTCTCGGATGATCGCTCGCCCAACTTACCTCCAGTGTTGCCTTTTCGCTTTCGGACATTTTCCGATTCACCAGGAAATACGCGATGCCATAGGCCACGCCGATGCTGATGCCCCCTGACGACTCCCAACACCGCCACCAATTGAAAATGTCGCCTCCAAAGAGTCCAGGAGCCCACTTCCAGTTCTGCAGCAATGCCCAGCCCAGCCCATTCACCGTTCCAACGGTCACGATCAGAATGACGTTCTTCCGGTGCAACCGTGCGGCCTCGAACGCCAGAAAACCCAGGTACATCCCCATGTGCGCAATCGCCGCGCGGTTGTCGCTCAAGAGCCGTTTCAACGAAGGGTTGTTTTCAAGATCCTCGTACTTCGCGGCTATCGATTTATACAGCGGATGAAACATCTCCGGGTATGTGTCGAGCAGATGCTTGGCGATAACGACTCCCGCGAACCCGCACGCGAATCGTAGCGTCCATCGCATGGCAATGCGCCACGCGTTGGCCGGACGTTCCGCGCCGCACCATGCCAACATGCACGCCCCCAGCCCCGCCCACGGCATCCCCGCGATGAACAACCACAAAAAACCATACGCGCGCGATATAGGAACGAACTCGTTCTGGGCCGCGTTTGTCATGAGGCGGCCCGCAAAGAAGCTCGGCCACTGCATCCATCCCCGCGCGCCCGCCATGCCAATGCCTATGGTTAGCGCCAGAATAATCCACCCCGATGTGTACCGCCGCGACTGAATCTCGCCCGGCTCCCGTGCGATAAACCACCACGCCGTGCCCCACGTCACACCCGCGAAGAGGCAACCCATCGAGCCGCCATACCCCGAACAGCCGCGCACCGCCCACGTCATTCCGCCCAACGCCGCAAACAACACCGTGGGGAGAACCAAGTCCTGCACATAATCGTGCCGTGTTTCTGTACTCATGCCGACAACTCTAGCGTTGCGAGAGATCGCGGTCAATCTGCCCATAGTCCAGATGTCACCAATCTCCTGGGATGCAATCGCTGGTGAAATACCGTCGTTCGCGACTCACGTCCGCCCGTCATTCGTGCCACACACTCTCTCTTCCAACTGCCCACGCCCACACCTACGCCCATGCCTACACACTCTTGCTGTGGCGTGGTCTCCCGATCCGCCTCAGGCGGACCACTCTCACGACCACAGGTCTCCATCTCGTCCATCTCGTCCATCACGTCCATCACGTCCATCACGTCCATCACGTCCATCATGTCCATCATGTCCATCATGTCCACTTCCAGACTTGCCCCTTCCTCTTGAGTGCTGAAAGCACGAAATACCCCAGCCCAGGGTGACGCGGTCGTTCATGACCGCGTTACCCTGGGTACAGAACCCCAAAAAAGGAAACCACGCTGTAAGCGTGGAAGAGGCTCAAGGCGGGTCAATCGAGCCTGTAATGTCTCGCCGACAAAGCCGCAGATATAATTCCTTGAAAAATTGGGAATGATTGCCCCCTGCGACCCGTAAGTCCCTCGTTTCGCAAGGGACTTCTGGGCAAGACTCCTCGTATCGGCACCGCCACAAGATCAAAACGCACGGTCTGTGACCAATCACAGACCGTGCGCCCGGCACATTCCAGTGCAACGAACTTGCACTATATAGTAGAACGTCCTCTAGAGAGAGACCAGCGATTCGCGATCACACGCGAATGTAGATCTTCTTCTTGTTTAATACGTAGACAAAGCCAATGGAGAGCAGCAACCCAAACAGGGCAAGTGCGG